>CAIPLM010000074.1 GCA_903865895.1 uncultured Rhodospirillales bacterium
CAGCCACGAAGCCAAGCAGCAGCCGACCTATCCGGATGCCGCCAAGCTTGCCGCAATGGAGGGGAAACTCCGGGCCTATCCGCCGCTGGTGTTTGCCGGCGAGGCGCGGCGGCTGAAGGCTGCCCTGGCGCAGGTGGCCGATGGCAAAGCGATCGTCCTGCAAGGCGGCGACTGCGCCGAGAGCTTCCAGGATTTCACCGCCAACATCATCCGCGACACGTTTCGCGTGCTGCTGCAGATGGCGGTTGTGCTGACGTTCGGCGCCTCGATGCCGGTGGTGAAGATCGGCCGCATGGCCGGCCAGTTCGCCAAGCCGCGCTCGTCCGACATGGAAAAGCAGGGCGATGTGAGCCTGCCCTCCTATCGCGGTGATATCGTCAACGGCCCGGAGTTCACCCCCGAGGCGCGCATCCCCGATCCCAGCCGGATGGAGTTCGGCTATTTCCAGTCCGCCGGCACGCTCAACCTGCTGCGCGCCTTCGCCTCCGGCGGCTATGCCGACCTGCACGAAGTGCATCGCTGGAACCTCGGCTTCGTCGCCCGCTCGCCGCTGGCCGACCGCTACCAGGACCTCGCGCACCGCATCGACGAAACGCTGCGCTTCATGGCTGCCTGCGGCATCGATTCCGCCAGCACCGCGCAGATCCGCGAGACCGATTTCTACACCAGCCACGAGGCGCTGCTGCTGCCCTATGAGCAGGCGCTGACCCGCATCGATAGCCTGACCAACGACCCCTATGCCTGCTCGGCGCATTTCCTGTGGATCGGCGACCGCACACGCCAACCCGACGGCGCGCATATCGAGTTCCTGCGCGGCGTGAAGAACCCGCTCGGTATGAAGGTGGGCCCCACCACCACCGCTGATGACCTGCTGCGCATCTGCGACACGCTCAACCCCGGCAACGAGGCCGGCCGCCTCACGCTGATCGCCCGCATGGGCGCCGGCAAGGTCGAGAGCATGTTGCCGCCGCTGGTGCGTGCGGTGGAGAAGGCCGGCCGCAAGGTGGTGTGGCTGTGCGACCCGATGCACGGCAACACCACGACGGCCTCCAACGGCTACAAGACCCGCAGCTTCGATGCGATCCTCACCGAAGTGCGCCGCTTCTTCGACGTCCATGCCGCCGAGGGCAGCTGGGCCGGCGGCGTGCATGTCGAGATGACCGGCCAGCCCGTCACCGAATGCGTCGGCGGCGCGCATATGCTGACCGAGGAAGACCTCGCCAAGCGCTACGAGACCTTCGTCGATCCCCGCCTCAACGCCGAGCAGTCGCTCGAACTCGCCTTCCTCGTCGCCGAGGAGCTCAAGCGCCGCCGCGCTCCGGTGCAGGCGGCGGCCGAGTAGGTGGACCAGAAGCCGGCTTCCGCGCTCGCCGCCGATATCGCGGCCCGCACGGACAGCTACTTCAACCGCACCCGCCAGGTGGTGGCGCGCTTCGGCGACAAGCGCGTCACCTACGCGGTGTTCCTCCGCCGGCCTGTGATCTCCGCCCCCCGGCTGATGCTCGACTTCCTCGCTTGCGTCGCCGCCGAGCGTGGCACCACGTTCGAGATCGACGTGACCCACCCCGAGGGCACCTGGGTCGGCGCCGGCGAGCCGCTGGTCTACGTGACCGGCAGCATGGAGGCGCTGTCCGACCTCGAGACCATCGCGCTGCAAAAAATCGGCCCCGCCTGCGTTGCCGCCCATAACGCCTACCAGATGTCCCTCGCCCTCCCCGCCGTCCCCTTCCTCGCCATGGAGGCGCGGCACTGCGCAGGCGGCGAAATGCAGGAGATGATGGCCTACGCCGCCTCCGTCGGCTCAGCCGCGGCACGGCGCGAGGGCGCGCGCGGCTTCATCGGCAACGCCAATGACGGCACCGCCCATTGGTTCGGCGAGCGCGCCGGGCGGGGCACCATGCCACACGCGCTGATCGGCTATGCCGGCTCCACCGTGCGGGCGGCGGAGATGTTCCACGAGACCTTCCCCGAGGAGGCGCTCACCGTGCTGGTCGATTATTTCGGCCGCGAGGTGAGCGACGGGCTGGATGTGTGCGAGCGCTTCGCCAACCTCGCCGCCGCCGGCCGGCTGTCGGTGCGCCTCGATACCCATGGCGGCCGCTTCCTCGAAGGGCTCGACCCCGCGGAGAGCTACGCCGTGCTGGAGCGCCACGCGCCGGGCGCCATCCGCCGCTACCGCAGCGAGACCGAGCTGCGCTACCTCGTCGGCACCGGCGTCTCGGCGGCGGCGATCTGGCGGATGCGCGAGGCGCTGAACGCCGCCGGCTTCCCGAAGGTGCGCATCGTCGCCAGCTCCGGCTTCGGCGTCGATAAATGCCGGGTGATGGCCGATGCGCGGGCGCCGATCGACGTGGTGGGCACCGGAAGCTTCATCCCCGATGCCTGGACCGAAACCTACGCGACCGCCGATATCGTCTCCTATGATGGGGCGCCGATGGTGAAGGTCGGGCGGGAGTTCCTGTTGCGGCGCAATGGGGATCGGAAGAAGGGGGTGTAGGGAAGCGGTTCTTTTTGTGAACAAAAAGAACCAAAAAAACCTGACGCGCAGCGCAGCGGAGCGGCGACGGGAGCGGCAGCGGATCGTCTTCGATCCGCAAAAGCGCTCTCAATGCCGTTGGCTTGCCTCCCGGGATGCCTGGGAGCGGTACACACCCATCGGATAGAAGTTTTTTGCTCCTTTTTTTCAAAAAAGGAGTGCTTCCCTTACTACCTTGCCGGCGTTGAACTCCCCTTCCCCCTCGCATAGCCTGGAACCATGTCCGACACGCTCAAAATCGCCCTCGCCCAGATCAACCCGCATGTCGGGCAGGTCGTCGCCAATCTCGCGCGCATCCGCGCCGCCCGCGCCGAGGCCGCCGCCTTGGGGGCGGACCTGGTGGTGGCGCCCGAGATGTTCATCGCCGGCTATCCGACGGAGGATTTGATCCGCAAGCCGGCCTTCGTCGCCGCCTGCGAGGCCGCGCTGGCCGAGCTCGCCGCCGATACCGCCGATGGCGGGCCCGGCGTGGTGATCGGCGGGCCGTGGTTGGACGGAGACAAGCTCTACAATGCTGCTTATGTGCTGGACGGTGGGAAGATCCAGACCCGCCGCGCCAAGCACGAGCTGCCCAATTACGGCGTGTTCGATGAGAAGCGCGTGTTCGATGCCGGCCCACCGCCGGGCCCGGTGAATTTCCGCGGCTTCCGCTTGGGCGTGATGGTCTGCGAGGATTGGTGGTTCCCCGCCGTCGCCGAGACGCTAACCGAGAGCGGTGCCGAGCTGCTGCTCTCCATCAACGGCTCGCCCTTCGAGGCCGGCAAGCAATCCACCCGCATCCAGCTCGCCGTCACCCGCGTGGTGGAGACCGGGCTGCCCTTCGTATTCTGCGGCCAGATCTGCGGCCAGGATGAGCTGGTGTTCGAGGGCGCGAGCTTCGCGCTCAACGCCGATCGTGCGCTTGCCCTGCAAATGCCGTTCTTCGAGGAGCAGGTGGCGCTGACCACCTGGACGCGGCAGGGCGATACCATGGTCTGCGCGCCGCAACCGCTGGCACCGGAACCCGAGCACCTCGAGGCGATCTACCGCTCGATGGTGCTGGGCCTCGGCGATTACGTGCGCAAGAACCGCTTCCCCGGGGTCATCCTCGGCCTCTCCGGCGGCATCGACAGCGCGATCTCGGCCGCCGTGGCGGTCGATGCGCTCGGCGCGGACAAGGTGCGCACCTTCATGATGCCGAGCCCCTATACCTCACAGGAGAGCCTCGACGACGCCGCGCAATGCGCCGATCTGCTGGGGATTTCCTGCGAGACGGTGCCGATCGCCCCGGCGATGGAGGCGTTCGGCAGCGTGCTGGCGCCGATTTTCGCGGGGCGCCAAGCCGATATCACCGAGGAGAACATCCAGTCCCGCGCGCGAGGGCTGATCCTGATGGCGATCTCCAACAAGCTCGGTCACATGGTGCTGACCACCGGCAACAAATCCGAAATGTCGGTGGGTTACGCCACCCTCTATGGCGACATGTGCGGCGGCTATTCGGTGCTGAAGGACGTCTACAAGATGACGGTCTTCGCACTCTGCCACTGGCGCAACACGCATCACTTCAACGGCGCGCTCGGCCCGGTAGGCCGGGTGATCCCGGAGCGCATCATCACCAAGCCGCCCTCGGCGGAATTGAAGCCCAACCAGACCGACCAGGACACGCTGCCACCCTATGAGGAGCTAGATGCGATCCTTGAAGGCCTGGTTGAAGGCGAGTTGTCGGTCGATGCGCTGGTCGCCAAGGGCTATGAGCGCGCCACCGTGCTGCGGGTGTGGCGGATGCTCGATCGCGCCGAATACAAGCGCCGCCAGGCGCCGCCGGGGGTGAAGATCGGCACCCGTGCCTTCGGGCGGGACCGCCGCTACCCCATTACCAACGGCTACACGAACCTGATTTCATGAGCGATCTTTTCGCCCCCCCGGGCGGCTGGCGCGTGCGCATCCGTGACCTCTCGGGCGGTGCCGAGGACGGCATTTCCGAGGAGATCGGCGGCTTTCCGACGCTGATGCAGGCCAATGAATTCGCCCGCCGCTACGTGCGCGACAGCGTGGAGCTGTGCCGCGCCGGCGGACTCACCGGCCGCGAGGTGATCGACGCCTGGTTCGCCTTCGGCGAGGACGCCGAGGTGGTGGATGCCGGCGAGAGCGGTTGGAAGAGCGGCCCGGAGATTGCCCTGTTCGCCGATAATCCCGCCAATCGGCATGACCGCAACTGGCGCGCGCTCGATCCGCGCGGCGATGAGCAAGACGAAGAGGACGAAGAGTAAGCCATGAGCACCCCGAAATACGATGTCCTCGGCATCGGCAACGCCATCGTCGACGTCGTCGCCCCCGTGGACGAGGCGTTTCTCTCGCGCCACGACATGCACAAGGGCGCGATGGCGCTGATCGATACCGCGACGGCCGATGCGCTCTACGCCGCCATGCCGCCGGCCGCTGAGACTTCGGGCGGTTCGGCCGCCAATACCTGCGCGGTGGCGGCGATGCTGGGGGCGAAGGTGGCCTATCTCGGCAAGGTCGCCGAGGATCAGCTTGGCCGCGTGTTCCGCCATGACATTGGCGCGGTGGGGGTGCATTTCCCGACGGCTCCGCTGTTGGGTGGCGCGCCGACCGCGCGCTGCCTCATCATGGTGACGCCGGATGGGCAGCGCACCATGAACACCTATCTCGGCGCCTGCGTCACCTTCGGGGAGGCGGATGTCGATACCGCGCTGGTGGCCGACGCTGCCGTCACCTACCTCGAAGGCTATTTGTTCGACCCCCCGGAGGCGCAGGCCGCCTTCCGCCGTGCCGCCAAGGCCGCGCATGATGCCGGCCGCCAGGTGGCGCTGTCGCTGTCGGACGCGTTCTGCGTGCACCGCCACCGCGCCGCCTTCCGCGAGCTGGTGAATGGGCATGTCGATATTCTGTTCGCCAACGAGGCGGAAATCACCGCGCTCTACGAAACCAACACCTTCGCCGAGGCCGCCGCCTGGGCGCGGCGCGACGTGGCGCTGGCGGCGCTGACCCGCAGCGAGGCGGGCAGCCTCATCATCCGCGGCGGCGATACCGAGGAGGTGGCGGCGGCGCCAACCAAAGTGGTCGATACCACCGGGGCGGGCGATGCCTATGCCGCCGGATTCCTCGCCGGGCTGACCGCCGGCAAATCACTGGCGGAATGCGGGCGGCTGGGCAGCATCGCGGCCGCGGAGGTGATCAGCCACTACGGCGCCCGGCCGCAGGCGAATGTACGGGCATTGACCGGCCTGTAGCACGTCCCAAAAAACAGCCTTTACGCATCTCCGCGCTAAAAATTGACCGTATTTGACAACCGTTAAGGAATCGTGAATTAATCCGAGCGGAGGTTCTCCGTGTCGTGACCATTCTCGATGACCATAAATTCGTCGCAAAGCCGCCAGCTATGCCAGCTGGAGGGGCGATACGGGCACAGCGGTTGCTGGGTGGCGTCCCGGCACTCGGGCTACTCGGCTTATTCGCACCCTCCTTTGCCCAGGCCGCGTGCCTCCCCTCCAACCAGTCCATCGGCACCAGCCTCATCGGCCCGCTGCTGGGCGATGGCGGCAATATTTCCATCCTGCCGGGAGGCTCCGTCACCGGTGGCGCCAATGGGGTCGACCTGATCGCCTGCGGTGCATCACGGTTGGACAACGCCGGCAGTCTGAGCGGCACCCAAGGCATCGTGCTCGGCACAGCATCAGCCGGCACCATCACCAATAGCGGCAGTATCTCCGCCGGCTCCGCCGGTATCGCCAGCGGCGGTACGATCGGGGTGCTCAGCAATAGCGGCGCCATCAGCGCGCTGGGCCGTGGTGCCGCCAGCGGCGTGACCAATTCCGGCACCATCGCCACCCTGACCAATGGCGGCACGATCCGCGCCGGCGGC
This sequence comes from uncultured Rhodospirillales bacterium, assembly GCA_903865895.1. Taxonomy (GTDB): domain Bacteria; phylum Pseudomonadota; class Alphaproteobacteria; order Acetobacterales; family Acetobacteraceae; genus CAIYPH01. The sequence goes on from CAIPLM010000074.1 coordinate 6,402, forward strand.
TACGGCGTGCAGAACAGCGGTGGACTTGGCAGCGTCACCAACACCGGGAGTATCGTCGGCGGCATTGCCGGGTTGCGCAATAATGGCGGAACCATCGGGCCACTCGCCAATACTGGCGTGCTCAGCGGCGGCGCCTTCGGCATCCGCGCCACCGGCGGTGCGATCGCGAGTGTCACGAACGGCGGCAGCATCACCGGCACCCGCATCGCCATCGGCAATGACGGCGGCGCGATCGGGGCGATCGTCAATTCCGGGACGATCAACGGCTATAACGCGATCTACAGCACCGGGGCCGGCGCCAGCATCGGCGCCATCACCAACACCGGCACCATCCGCGGCAACATCGTGGTGCAGAACCAGGATGTGACCATCGCCGGCGGCAGCGGTGCGAATTTTGGCACCCTGACCAGCGGCGCAGTGACGGTCAGCGACGGCAATCTGCGCCTCACCGGCAACCAGCTGCTGGACCAGAACGTCACCGTTCGGGGCGGCGCGGGCGTCGTGACGGCGCAGGGCGTGCTCCAACTCGCCACCCGCCATACCATCACCGGAGACTTCGCGCTGAGCGGTGGCACGCTCGACCTGCTGGCGAGCGGCGCATCGGCGGGCCAATACGGCGGGCTCAGCGTCACCGGGGCGGTGACGCTGGCCGGTGGCTTCGCGCTCGATCTCACCGATGGCTACCTGCTTGCCACCGGCGACACGTTTGACGCCATCGACGGCTACACCGGCATCTCTGGCAATATCGGCAGCTTCGCGCTCAACGGCATCGCCTGCAGCAGCGTCACGGCGAGCCAGTGGATGTGCGCCGGCAGCGGCAGCAATGCGCTGATCGCCGCTGTGACGAACGGCGGCGAGCTCGATATCGTGGTGCAGTCCGTCCCCGAGCCGGCCAGCATTGGCCTGTTCGCGGCAGCCCTGGGGCTGCTCGCCTGGTTCGTGCCGGGGCGGCGAACCGCCCCCGGACGCATCAGCCGCCGACGCCGACCACGAAGCTGACCACCGTGCCGAGCGAGCCGCCGATATTGAGGGTGGCGACCCGCTTGGCCCCCTCCACCTGATAGGCACCGGCCTGCCCGGTCACCTGGCGGCAGGCATCAAGCAGCATGCGCGCCCCAGTGGCACCGACGGGATGGCCGCCACCGATCAGCCCGCCAGAGGGGTTCACCGGCAGCTTGCCGCCGAGCGCGATCGAGCCGTCCTCGACGGCCTGCCAGCTCTGGCCGGGGGGCGTGAGGCCGAAATGGTCGATCGCCATGTACTCGGTCGAGGTGAAGCAGTCATGCGTCTCGATGGCGTCGAGCGCCCCGACCTCTGCGATCCCGGCGCGGCGCCAGGCGTCGGTGATGGTTTGGCGGACATGGGGGAAGATGAAGTCCTGCCCCTTGCTGCGCTCCACCTTGTCGAGGAAGCGCAAGGATCCGTTGCGGTGGCCCCAGCCCTGGATGCGCGGCGTGGCCTCCAGGCTGCGCCCGGTGCGCTTGGCATGTTCGGCGGCGAAGCGGCCGGAGGCGAGCACGATCGAGGCGGCGCCATCGGTGATCTGGCCGCAATCCTGCCGGCGCGTGCCGGGCTCGATCAGGGGATTGGCCTCGTCGTCATCGGTGAAGGCCAGCGGGTCGAACCGCCATTTGCGGGTCTGCGCGTTGGGGTTGAGCTTGGCGTTGCCGTAGTTGATCTCGGCGATGCGGTTGAGGTGGCGGCGATCCAGCCCGTAGCGCTCGGCATAGACGTCGGAGAGGCGGCCAAACACGGCGGGCCACAGGAAGCGGCATTCGATGCCCTCATGGCCCTGCCAGCCCGCGGCGTTCTGATTGGCCGAGGAGACGTCCCCCGGCAGGTTCTTCAGCTCCTCGGCGCCGACGACCAGGATGCAGTCGTAGCGCCCGGCCTCGATCTCGGCCATGGCGGCGAGCACGCCGAGCGAGGCGGAGGCGCAGGCGCCCTCGTGGCGCATCGCGGGAATGCCGTAGAGCTCGGGCACCACCTGCGCCACCATCGAGCCGAGATGGGCCTGGTTGCGCTGCAGTTCAGCGAAGGCGTTGCCGACATGGATGCTCTCGATCTCCGCGGGGAGAATCTGCGCCTGGGCGAGGGCAGCGTGCACGCTCTCGGCGATCATGTCGGAGATGTCCTTGCCCTCGCGGGAGAACACGCGGGCGAAATCGGTCTGCGCGCCGCCGAGGATGAACACGGGTTCGGACATGGCTATCCCTCCAGATTTTGACGGCGAGCCTGACGCATCGCCGCCCGCCGCGCAACCATCCCGCCCCCCTTGCGGCGCGCGCGGGGTTGGTGGAGGGACGGGGGATGCGCCACACCCCATCTGAACTGCCCGGTACCCTCGCCGTCATTTTGGCCGCCATGCTGTGGGGCTCAATCGGCACCGCGCAGGCGCTGATGCCGCCGGAACGAGTACCCATGGTGGTCGCCGCCATCCGGCTGTTGGTTGGTGCGCTGGCGTTGCTCGGCCTCGCTTTGGCGTCGCGCGCCGGCCGCGACGGGTTCGCCCGGCTGCCGGTGCGCGCCGTGCTGCTCGCGGGGGTGGCGATGGCGGGCTACAACCTCGTCTTCTTCGCTGCCATCGATCGCATCGGCGTCGGCATTGGCACCGCCCTGTCGATCGGCAGCGCCCCGGTGTGGGTGACGCTGTTCCGCTTTATCCGCCGCCGCGAAATTCCGGCGCCGCGCATGCTGGCGGGGCAGGCGCTGTGCATCGCGGGAGCCGGGCTGCTGGTGGGCGCGGGCGCCGCCGGCGGCGGGCCGCTCGGCGGCTATCTGCTCGCACTCGGCTGCGGCGCGGCCTATGCCACCTACTCGCTGGCGACCAGCAGCGCCGGGCAATCCGTGCCCTCGTCCACTTTGGCGGCCGCGACCTTCCTGGTCGCAGCGCTGATCTGCGCGCCGGCACTGGCGATCCTGCCGACCGCCTGGGCCGCGCAGCCTTCGGCGGCCGCGCTGCTGCTGGCGATGGGGGTGGGCGCCACCGGCCTCGCCTATGCGCTCTACACCTGGGGCCTGCGCAGCGTCGCCCCTGCCGCCGCTGTCACGCTCGCGCTGATCGAGCCGCTGACGGCCTGGCTGTGCGGCGTGTTCATTCTGGGCGAACCCGCCACCACTGCGCGTCTCGCCGGCGCCGCGATCCTGTTCGCTGGCCTCTGGCTGGTGGCTCGACGATGATCGCGTGATTCACGTTTTCCGGCCTATCGGCCTCAAACGATCACGCTCTACCCCGTCGTCACGTGCACCGCGGGGGTGATGCGGAACCACTCCGGCTTGGCCCGCTCGATCTGGGCGGCGACCTGAAGGAGAAGCGGCTCCGAGGCGGCGCTGCCATGCACCTGCACCCCAATCGGCAGCCCGTCCGCGTCGAGCCCGGCCGGCACCGAGATGCCGGGCATCCCGGTTTCGTTGCCGGGCATGGTGAAGCGGCAGGCATCGGCGAGGAAGTTCACCCAGCCGTCGAGGTCGTTGTTCTCCTGCAGCAGCGAGTACGGCCCATTGGCCTGCGGCACACGGATGGCGAGCGACGGGGTGAGCAGCACGTCGTAACGGTCCATCAGGCGGCCAAAGGCGCGGGTGGTCGTGTTGTTGGCGGCCATCATGCGCAGGATGTCGTATTTGTCGTAGCGTTGGGCGGCGACGTAGTGGCGATACGTCATCGGCCCGAGCAGCCTGTGCAGGTCCTTAGGGTCGATCCCCTTGTCGGCGGCCTGGAGATCGAACATCGCGCGGCTGCCGATCCACTGGGTGATGTAGCCTTTCCACATCGTCGGCCAATCGCAGATCGAAGCCTCGTCAAGCTCCTCGACGTGATGGCCGAGGCTCTCCAGCAGCGCCGCGGCCTCACGGACACGGGCGGCGACCTGGTTGTCGACCGGGGTTTCACGGCCCCACATCCCCGTCGACAGCCCGATGCGCAGCTTGGCCGGGTCGCGCTTGATCGCCTCGACGAAGGTGCCGGCCGGGGGGCGGCCCATGGCGATGAAGCTGCCGCCATTGGGCACGCGAGTGAGGGTCTCATAGGCCGCGGCGGTGTCACGCACGGTACGCGTCACCACACCGTCGATGCTGATGCGGGTGATGTATTCGCTTTGCGCGATCGGCCGCGGCACCCGACCGCGTGACGCTTTCAGGCCCACGAGACCGCAGAACGAGGCGGGGATGCGGGTCGAGCCGCCGCCATCGGAGGACATCGAGATCGGCGTGATGCCCGCCGCCACCGCCGCCGCCGAGCCGCCGGAGGAGCCACCGGCGGTGCGCTCGAGGTTGTAGGGATTGCGGGTGACCTTGAGTTCGCCGAGATAGGTCGTCGAGGTATCGAAGGTCATGCCGAATTCGGGGGTGGTGGAGCGGCCGATCGGTACCAGCCCGCCCGCCAGGAAGTTCTCCACCGTCGGGTCGGTGACCGACGCCACATTGCCCTTGAACATCAGCGAGCCGGATTCCTGGAGGCGGCCCTTGAGGCCGGCGCCAAGGTCCTTGAGGAACATCGGTACCCCGTAGAGCCTTCCGTCCTTGGATGGGCCGTCGGTGTCGGGGTTGGCGATGGCATCGTCGAACAGGCCGAGCACCGCGTTCAACCGCCCGTCCAGCATGCCGACGGCCGCGGCGCATTGGGAGGCGAGTTCGGCCGGTGTCACCACGCCGGCTTTCACCAGAGCCGCGAGCGAGGTCGCGTCGTGCCCGGCCCATTCCGCCCAGCTCATCGCCAGGCCCTGTGCTTTTGCCATGTCATGCCCTCCCCGGAGTGTGAACCCGGGGGAAAGGCTGGGCGGTTCAGCGGCGCGGAGTCAAGCGATCGCTGCGAGCACCGTCTCGGCAATGGCGTCCGGCGCCGGGCCGATATCCACCACGATCGGCCGCTCGTCCGCGGTGGGTTCGCGCAGCGTGGCGAACTGGCTGTCGAGCAGGGTGGCCGGCATGAAATGCCCCTTGCGCGCCGCCATCCGCCCGGCGATCAGCGCCTTGTCACCGCGCAAGTAGACGAGGCGGACATCGGCGCGATCGCCGATCAGAATGTCGCGGTATTCCGGCTTCAACGCCGAGCAGGTGACCACGCCCGATTTCCCGGCCGCACGCCAGCCGTCGATGACGGCGGCGATGCTGCGCAGCCAGGGCCAGCGGTCCTCGTCGGTCAGCGGCGTGCCGCCGGCCATCTTGGCGACGTTGGCCGGCGGGTGCAGCGCGTCACCCTCCCCGAATTCCCAGCCCATCCGGGCCGCCACGGCCTGGCCGAGCGTGGTTTTGCCGCAGCCGGCCACGCCCATGACGACGAGGACGGTCACTTCTTCGGAGCTTCCACATGGCCCCCGAAGCCCAGCCGCATGGCGGAGAGCACTTTCTCGGCAAACGTATGGTCCTGGCGCGAGCGGAAGCGGGTGAACAGCGAGGCGGCCAGCACGTCGGCCGGCACTGCCTCCTCGATCGCCGCCTCGATGGTCCAGCGGCCCTCGCCGGAATCCTCGACCACGCCGGAGAAGGACTCGAGCTTCTCGTCCTTCGCCAGCGCCTCGGCCGTGAGGTCGAGCAGCCAGGAGGTGACCACCGAGCCGCGGCGCCACACCTCGGCGATGTCGGCGACGTCGAGATCGAAGCGCTCGGCTTCCGGCAGGCGCGGCGAGTTCTTGCTGCGCAGGATGTCGAAGCCCTCAGCCATGGCCTGCATCATGCCGTACTCGATGCCGTTATGGATCATCTTCACGAAATGCCCGGCGCCCGAGGGCCCGGCATGCAGATAGCCCTGCTCAACATTGGGCGCCCGCCCCTCGCGATAGCGGGAGGCGGGAATGTCGCCCCTCCCCGGCGCCAGGGCGGCGAAAATCGGGTCAAGGAACTCGAAAGCTGCCTTCTCGCCGCCGATCATCAGGCAATAGCCGCGCTCAAGCCCCCACACGCCGCCGGAGGTGCCGACATCCATGTAGCGAATGCCCTGCGCCGCGAGCTCACGAGCGCGGCGCACGTCGTCCTTGTAGTTGGAATTGCCGCCGTCGATCAGGATGTCATCCGCGCTCATCAGCCCGGCGACGGTGTTGACCGTCTCCTCGGTGATCTTGCCAGCCGGCAGCATCACCCAGGCGGCGCGCGGCCGCTGGTCGAGCTTTTCCACCAGGTCAGCAAGCGAGGTGGCGGGCGTCGCCCCCTCGGCTGCGATTGTGGCGACGGCCTTGGGGTCCGCGTCATAGACGACGCAGCTGTGGCCGGCGCGCATCAGGCGGCGGACGATGTTGCCGCCCATGCGGCCAAGGCCGATCATTCCGAGTTGCATGTGATAACCCCCTTAAACGAAAGCGATATGAAGGAAGGAAGGGCTTCTTTTTGAAAAAAGAAGCAAAAACTTTTTATCCAATTGCTTCGCGCTCGCCGGGGAGGGAGCAAAGCAAACGGATAAAAGTTTTTTGGTTCTTTTTTTTCAAAAAAGAACCCCTTACTGCGCGAGACACGACAGACCACCATCCACCGGCAAGCAAACGCCATTGATGTAAGCGGCGTCATCTGAGGCAAGGAAAACTGCGGCTTTTGCCACATCCCAGGCGGTGCCCATCTTCCCGGTAGGGGACATGGCATCGCGGGCAGCGATCATCTTCTCCCGGTCGTCGTATTGGCCGACGACCTGCGCATGCACCATCGGCGTGTCCATCAGCCCGGGCATGATGACGTTGGCGCGGATGCCGTCCTTGGCGTGCTGCACGGCGATGGCGCGGGTGAAGTGGTTCAGGCCGGCTTTGGAGGCGTAGTAGGAGTAGAACGGGTAGGCCATCACCACCCCGCCGGCGACCGAGGAGATGTTGACGATCGCGCCCCGTTTCTGCCGCTGCATGATGGGGATCACCTGGCGGCAGGTGAGGAAGACGCCGGTGAGGTTGATGTCCATCACCTTCTTCCAGCGCTCCTCGGAGATCGAGGCGATATCGCCCATGTCGGTGATCCCGACATTGTTGTGCAGGATATCGATGGCGCCGAAGCGGGTATGGGTTTCCTCGACGATCGCGGCGACGTCGGTGGAGTTGGTGATGTCGCCGGCCAGCGCGGTCGCCTGGAGGCCTTCGCCCTGGATGATCGCGGCGGTTTCCTCGGCGGCGGCGCGGTTGAGATCGACGGCGACCACCCGGGCGCCCTCACGGGCATACATCACCGCGGTCGCCTTGCCGTTGCCCCAGCCGGGGCCGGAGGAGCCTGCGCCGAAAACCAGCGCGACTTTGCCTGCGAGCTTCATGCCACCCGATCTCCCTTTTTCACCTGCACGGCGCGATTATCGGCCGCCGGCAGCATTTTCGCCGGGTCCCGCGTGACGACGAGGTCGATCAGCGTGGGCCCCTCGCTGGCGAGCCCGGTGGCGATGGCGGCGGCGAGCATCGCGGGGTCTTCGACGCGGATGCCGCGGCAGCCCATGGCTTCCGCGATGCGGGCGTAGTTGGTCTCCGCGAGGTCGGAGGCGTGGTAGGCGCCGGCCCCGTACATCAGGTGCTGCAGCGCCTTCACGTAGCCGGAGGCGGCGTTGTTGACGATGACGATGGTGAAGCTGAGGTTGAGGCGGCGCGCGGTTTCCAACTCGCCCAGCATCATGTTGAACCCGCCATCGCCGGTCAGGCTCACCACCTTGCGGCCCTCGGCGGCGAGCGTGGCGCCCATCGCGCCGGGCAGGCCGTAGCCGATGGAGGCGAAGCCGCGATCGGGCACGAAAGTGCGGCCGGGCGCTTTGGTATCGAACAGCAGCCCGCCCCAATGGGCCGCGAAGCCGCCATCGGCGACCAGGATGGCATCCGCCGGCATCGCCTGGTTCAGCTCACCCATCAGGCGGCCCATGCTGACCGGGATTTCGTCCGAGGTCAGGCGCGGCGCCACCGCCACCCGCCATTCCGCCATTTTCGCCGCCACGCTGTCGGCGTAGCCCTGCTGGCGAGCGCGGATCTCGGCGGCCTCGGGTTCGAGCATGTGATGGAGTTCGACGATGGTTTCCCGCGCATCGCCCCACAGGCACAGCTCGGGCTCGGCGGTGCGGCCGAATTCCTCGGCGACGTTGTCGATATGGATGATCCGCTTGCCGGCGGGGGGCACGGTGAAGCGCTTGGTGGCGATCTCGCCGAGCTTGCAGCCGAGCACCACGATGAGGTCGCTCTCGGCGATCAGCGCGTTGGCGATGCGGTCATAGCGGCCGAACAGCCCGGCGCTGAGCGGATCGGTGCAGGGGATGGCGCCCTTGCCGGTCATGGTATGGGCGACGGGCAGGTTGATGGCGCGGGCGAACTCGGTGAGGTCCTCCGCCGCACCGGAGATATGCACGCCACCGCCGGCCAGCAGGATCGGCGCGCGGGCGGCGGCGATCATCTCGGCGGCGGCCGAGAGCGAGGCGGTATCGGGCACGCAGCGCAGGCTGGGGGCGGCCTCGCAGGCGGGGTCGCCGCGGAACGCCGCGGGGTCGAACCCATGGGTGGCGTGGCAGATATCCTCGGGCACATCCACCACCACCGGGCCGGGGCGGCCGGAGGTGGCGACGCGGAAGGCCCGGCGCATCAGCTCGGGGATGCGGGTGATGCTCTCGATGCGGATCACCTCCTTGCAGGCGGGGCGGAGGATGTCGATCTGGCGGCTTTCCTGGGTCATGTTCTTCCAGGAATGCTCACGATGGGAATCGCCGACGATCACCACCAGCGGCGAGCCGGCGTTGAGCGCCTCGACCAGGCCGGTGACCAGGTTGGTCGCCCCCGGCCCCAGCGTCGCGTCGCACAGGCCGACGCGGCCGGAGACCTTGGCGTAGGCATCGGCGATGAAGATCGCGGCGCGCTCGTCGTTGATGAGGTGATGCGCGAGGCCGAGCCGCCGGGCGGCGTCATAGAAGGGCAGCAGCTGGAAGCCGCCCATGCCGAACATGGCGCCGCCGTTGAAGGCCTGGATCATCCGCACCAGCGCTTCACCGCCAGTCATCTCATTGCTGGGCATTTCGTTGTTCATCTTAGCGTCCTACCATCTCGCGAACCGCGGCAACCGTCGCCGCCTCCGTCACCCGTACCGCATCCTCGACCGTCGGCGCATAGCCGATCGGGGCGCGCGGGGCGCCGAGGCGGCGCACCTTGGCGCCGAGCCACTCCGCCGTCACCGCCGCGATCTCGGCGCCGAAGCCGCCGACCTGCACCGCCTCATGCGCGATCAGCAGCCGCCCGGTGCGCGAGACGCTGGCCAGCACCGTCTCCTGGTCCCACGGCCAGAGGGTGCGCAAATCGATCACCTCGGCCTCGATGCGATGCTGGGCGAGGGTTTCGGCGGCGCGGGCGCAGACATGCACCTGGGCGGACCAGGAGACGATCGTGACATCCCGCCCCTCGCGCAGGGTGCGTGCCACGCCGAAGGGCACGAGATGCTCGCCGTCGGGCACCTCGTCCTCCAGCGGCCAGAGGTTTTTGTGTTCCATGTAGACGACGGGGTCATCGCAGCGGATGGCGGATTTCAGCATGCCCTTGTTGTCGGCGGGGGTAGCGGGGCAGGCGACGACGAGGCCGGGGATATGGGCGTACCAGCTCTCCAGCGACTGTGAATGCTGCGCCGCGGAGGAGCGCCACATGCCGATCGGCTCGCGCACCACCATCGGCACGCGGGTCTGGCCGCCGAACATGAAGCGGGCCTTGGCGGCCTGGTTCACCAGTTCGTCCACCGCGCAGAGGGCGAAATCGGAGAAGCGCATCTCCACCACCGGGCGGGTGCCCATCATCGCAGCACCCACGGAGGCGCCGAGGATGGCGGCCTCGCTGATCGGCGCGTCGGAAATGCGGGCGGACCCGAACTCCTCGACGAGACCGCGATACTGGCCGAACACGCCGCCGCGGCCCAAATCCTCGCCGACGGCCCAGACCAGGGGATCGCGCCGCATTTCCTCGGCGAGGGCCTGGCGGGCAGCTTCCATATAGCTGATGCGGGCCATCAGAAGGCTCCCAATGCGGGGGAGCCGACGTCCTGCACATCCAGGAAGGCGGCTTCGGGGCCGGGGAAAGGCGCGGCGATGGCGGCGTCGTAGGCGGCGCTCATTTCCGCCTCGGCGGCAATGCGATCGGCTTCGATCTCGGCCTCGGCCACCCCGGCGCCGCGCAGCAGGTCGGCGGCGCGCAGGATCGGCTCTTCGCGTTTCCGTGCGGCCACCTCGTCGGCGGGGCGGTAGGGCGCGGTGTCGACGCCGGTATGGCCGGTGAGGCGATAGGTTTTGGCGTGCAGGAAGCGGGGGCCGCCGCCGGCGCGGATGGCGGCGATCATCGCCTGGGCGGTATCCTCCACCGCCAGCACGTCATTGCCATCGACCTCCTCGGCGGGCAGGCCGATCGCCCGGGCGCGCACCGCGGGGCCGCCGCCGGCGGTCATGCTGGCGGTGCGGGTGGTCGCCGCGAAGCCGTTATCCTCGCAGACGAACAGCACGGGCAGGCCGAACACCGCGGCCCAGTTCAGCCCCTCCAGGAAGGGGCCGCGATTGATCGCGCCGTCACCGAAGATGCAGCACACCACCTTGTCCTCGCCCTTGAGCTTGATCGCGTGGGCGGCGCCGGCAGCGATGACGATATTGGCGCCCACCACCCCGTTGGCGCCGAGCATGCCGACCTCGAAATCCGCGATATGCATCGAGCCGCCCTTGCCGCCGCAATTGCCGCCAACGCGGCCGAACAACTCGCGCAGCATGGCCTCGCTGGAGGCGCCCTTGGCGAGGGTGTGGCCGTGGCCGCGATGGGTGGAGAGCAGGATGTCGTCGCGCCGCAGCGCGCCCACCACGCCGGCCGCCACCGCCTCCTGGCCGATCGAGGGATGGATGGCGCCGAGCACCACCTTGTCGCCGAGCCCGCGCAGGGCGGCCTCCTCCAGCGCCCGGATCCGGCACATCGTCAGGTGATGGGCGCGCAGGCGGGCAATGTCGATATTGCGGCGTGGCGTTTCGGACATGGACTTCTCTCCTGTGGGGTTGCTAGCACGGGGTTCGAAACAGCGTCCATGCGGAGGGACCATGCGCGCGCGGATTACGGTTGCGCCGACCATCACCAAGCTGCCGGAGGGGGTGGCGGGCACGGTGTTGATCACCGGCTCGCATGGCGGCGCCTATCCGGCCTCACTCGCCGCCAAGGCACGGGTGCGGGGGCTGATTTTCCATGATGCCGGGATCGGGCGCGAGGATGCGGGGGTGGCGGCGCTCGGCCTGGCGATTCCGGCCGTCGCGATTTCGCATCTGAGCGCCCGGGTGGGCGATACCGCGGATATGCAGGCGCGCGGGCGGGTGAGCCGGGCCAATGCGGCCGCGGCGGCGCTCGGCGTGGTGGCGGGCATGGGGTGCGCCGAGGCGGCGGAGCGTCTGAGCGCGGCGGAGTGGATCGAGACGGCGGCGCCGGAGGTGGCGGAGGGGCGCACGGTGCTGCGGCCCGAGGGGGCGCTCCGTCCGCTGGTGCTGATCGATTCGGCGGCGATGGTGGACCCCGAAGCCGATCGCGGCGCCGTCATCGTCACCGGCTCGCATGGCGGGCTGGTGGGCGGGGACCCGAAAATGGCGCTGCGGGCGGATGGCTTTGCCGCCGCCTATCATGACGCGGGGATCGGCATCGAGGCGGCCGGGCTCGGCCGTCTCGCCCCGCTGGAGGCGCGCGGGATTGCCGCCATCACGGTCGCCGCCGCTTCGGCGCGGATTGGCGATGCGCGTTCGATCTTCGAGGACGGCATCATCTCGGCCGCCAATCCCACCGCGCTGCGCCTAGGTGCTGTCGTCGGTGCGCCGGCACGGGAGGTGCTGCTGGCCTGGACGCGGTTGGCGGGCTAGGCTCCCCGCAGCAAACGGGAGGCCATCGCCATGGATGCCAAGGAAGTCGCCGCCATCAAGGACTGGCACGCCCATGTCTACTTCACGCCAGAGACGCGCGGCGCCGCCGAGCTTCTGCGCGAGCAGCTTGCCGAGCGCTTCCCCGACGCCCTGCTGGGCCGCTGGCATGACCGCAATGTCGGGCCGCATACCCGCTCGATGTATCAGGTGCTGTTTCCCGTCGGGCTCTACCCTGACCTGGTGCCCTTCATCGCGCTGAACCGCGCCGGGCTCGCGGTGCTGATCCACCCCAATACCGGGCGGGACCGCGACGACCATTCGCTGCACGCGATGTGGATGGGCGAAATGCTGCCGGTCGATCTCAGCGTGCTCAAGGAAGAGGGCGAGTAGGATGGCCGAAATCGAATGGCGCAAGCTGCGCGCCGAACAACTGCGCGAGGCGGCACGGCAGGACGCCATGGTGATCCTGCCGCTCGGCGCCATCGAGCAGCACGGGCCGCATCTGCCGGTGGAGGTGGATAGCCAGTTGGGCGAGCAGGTGGCGCTGCGCACGGCGCGGCTGCTCGATGCGCGGGGCCAGAAAGTGCTGGTGCTGCCCATGCTGTGGGCCGGGGTCTCCGAGCATCACATGAGCTTCGGCGGCACCATCACGCTCGACCTGCCGACCTATGCCGCGGTGATCGAGGGGATCATCAAATCCGTCATCCGCCATGGCTTCCGCCGCGTGGTGCTGTTGAACGGGCATGGCGGCAATGAGAACGCGCTGCGCTGCATCACCGATGAGCTGACGCCGAAATACCGCATCCCCATCGTCGAGTTCACCTACTGGTACGCCGCCGCCGAGGCGATCGAGGCCATTCTGGAAACCCAGACAGGGCTGCAGCACGCCTGTGAGGCCGAGACCTCGATGATGATGGCGGTACGGCCGGAGCTGGTGGCCGAGGCGCGCATCCCGCTGGCCAAGGCCAACCGGACGCCTGACGTCTCGGACATCGCGGGCGGCGGGGTGTATCGCTGGCGGACCATCGGCGCCATGTCGTCCTCGGGCGTGGTGGGCAACCCCGAGGCGGCGAGTGCCGCCAAGGGCGTGCGGCTGTTCGACGCGGTGGCGGGCACCCTTGCGGATAAGCTGGGCAACCCCGAATTGTGGGCCTTGCCCTGGGACAGCGACAAGCTCGACTAGACATCCGATCCGGAGATACCGCGTGACCGACTCGATCCTGCTGGAAACCGCCGAACGCCTGTTCGGCGACACCATCACGCCGCAGGTGCTGGCGGCCGCCGAGCATGGCGACTTCCCCCGCGCCGCTTGGGACGCGCTGGCCGAGGCGGGGCTGCATCTCGGCCTGCTGCCGGAGGAGGCCGGCGGGTTCGGGGTGGCGCCGGCGGATGCACTCGCGCTGCTGCGCGTCGCTGGCCGGCATGCGCTGCCGCTGCCGCTGGCGGAGACGATGCTCGCCAGCTGGCTGCTCGCCGCCGCCGGAATCGCGATGCCGGAGGGGCCGCTGACCGTCACCGCCGCGCCCGGGCTTGTGCTGAGCCGCGATGGCGCGAAATGGCACCTCGCCGGCACCGCCATGGGCGTCGCCTGGGGTGGCGATGCGGCTGGGGTGGTGGTGCTGGCTGAGGTAGACGGTGCGCCGCATGTGGCGCTGGTTCCGGGTGGCTACACGATCGCCGAGCACCGCAATATCGCCCGCGAGCCGCGCAATACCCTGGTGTTCGATACCGTGCCCGACGCGGCGGCGCCCTCGCCGCATTCCGCGCTCGACCTGCGCGCCGCCGGAGCCGCCACGCGGGCATTGATGATCGCCGGGGCGCTCGAGCGCATCACCGCGATGACAACGCAGTACGCGCTCGACCGCACGCAGTTCGGCCGCCCGATCGGGCGCTTCCAGGCGGTGCAGCACAGCCTTGCGACGCTGGCCGCGCAAACCGCCGCCGCGCTGGCCGCCGGGGACATCGCCGCCGAGGCGGTGGGCGAGGGCGTGGACCTGCTCGCCATCGCCGCCGCCAAATCGCGCGCCGCCGAGGCGGCGGGCGTCGGGGCGGGGCTGGCGCACCAGATCCATGGCGCCATCGGCTTCACCTACGAGCACAGCCTGCACTACTTCACCAAGCGGCTGCACGCCTGGCGCGATGAGTATGGCGGCGAGCCGGAATGGAACGAGCGCCTCGGCCGCCACCTCGCCGCCGCCGGGGCCGATGCCCTGTGGCCCACCCTGACCGCGATCTGAGGCCGCCATGTCCGCGCTCACCTTCCCCCCGCCGCCCGTCTCCCTCGAAGCCGAAGCCCTGCGCGCCGAAGTGCGGGCGTTCCTCGCCACCGAGCTGGCCGATTTCCCCGCCGAGAGGCGGATGGAAAGCTGGTCCGGCTTCGATGCGGCGTTCTCCCGCAAGCTGGGCCAGCGCGGCTGGATCGGGCTGACTTTCCCCACCGAATATGGCGGGCATGGCCGCACGGCGCTGGAGCGCTACGTGGTGATCGAGGAGCTGCTGGCCGCCGGTGCCCCGGTGGTTGGCCACTGGATCGCCGACCGGCAATCCGGCCCCTCCATCCTGCGTTTCGGCTCCGAGGCGCAGAAGCGCTTCTTCATCCCGCGCATCGTCGCCGGCGAGTGCTTCTTCTGCATCGGCATGTCCGAGCCGAACTCGGGGTCCGACCTCGCCTCGGTGCGCACGCGGGCGACCAAGGTGGAGGGTGGCTGGCACATCAACGGCACCAAGCTGTGGACCAGCCAGGCGCATCTTTCGCACTACATGATCCTGTTCTGCCGCAGCTCCGGCACGCCCGAGGATAGGCAGAACGGCACCAGCCAGTTCCTGGTCGATCTCAAGACCACCAAGGGCCTCTCGATCCGCCCGGTGAACGCGCTGACCGGGGAGCATCATTTCAATGAGATCGTCTTCCAGGACGCTTTCGTGCCGGATGAGGCGCTGCTCGGCGAGGAAGGCCAGGGCTGGCACCAGGTGACCTCGGAGCTCGCCTATGAGCGCTCGGGGCCGGAGCGTTTCCTGTCCTCGTTCATCCTGCTGGTGGAAACGCTGCGGGTGCTGGGCGCGCATCCCTCCGAGCGGGCGGCGATCGCCATCGGGCGGCTCGGCGCCCATCTGGTGACGCTGCGCCGCCTGTCGCGCTCGGTCGCCGGGATGTTGCAGGCCGGCGAGAACCCGGCCACCCAGGCCGCCCTGGTGAAGGACCTCGGCGCGGTGCTGGAGCAGGAAATCCCCGATATCGCGCGCAGCCTGGTCGCCGTCGATCCGCCGACGCCGGAGATCGCCCGTTTCGCCCGGGTGCTGGATTACACCACCCAGCATGCGCCGAGCTTCTCGCTGCGGGGCGGTACCCGCGAAATCCTGCGCGGCATCATCGCCCGCGGGCTGGGGCTGCGCTAAGCCGTGGCGCGTTTCGCCGGGGGCTGCCTGTGCGGGGCGCTGCGCTGGGAGGCGGATGCGCCGCCGATTTTCATGGGGAATTGCTACTGCACGGATTGCCGCAAGGCCTCGGGCTCCGGCTTCGTCCCCTTCATGGGGTTTCCGGCCAAGAACCTGCGCTTCACCGGCACGGCCCGTCCCTACATCTCAGCCGCCGAGGGCGGGGGCGAGGCGCGGCGCAATTTCTGCGGCGTTTGCGGCGGGCTGGTGTTTGGCGGGGAAATTGGTGTTTCCGATTTCCACACCATCTATGCCGGGTCACTCGATGACGCGTCGCTGTTCCAGCCGCGCATCGCCATCTTCAACCGTAGCCGGCCGGACTGGGTGAAGCTGCCGGCGGGGCTGACGGTGTATGATGCGATGCCGGGCTGACGGCGGCGTTATATCCTGCTAAACGACTAGGATTATCCCTCTCACCGGAGACACCGCGATGACACTGCGCATCAACGCCGAGGCCCCGAATTTCACCGCCGAAACCACCGAAGGGAAGATCAACTTCCATGAGTGGATCGGCGATAGCTGGGCCATCCTGTTCAGCCATCCCAAGGATTTCACCCCGGTCTGCACCACCGAGCTCGGCTACATGGCTGGCCTTAAGCCCGAGTTCGACAAGCTCAACACCAAGATCATCGGCCTCAGCGTTGATCCCGTGGCCAACCACGCCAAATGGGCCGCCGATATCGAGGAGACCCAGGGCCACGCCGTGAACTACCCGATGATCGGCGACACCGACCTCAACGTCGCCACCCTCTATGACATGCTGCCCGAGGGCGCCGGCACCACGTCGGAAGGCCGCACGGCCGCCGACAATGCCACCGTGCGTTCGGTGTTCGTCATCGGGCCCGACAAGAAGATCAAGGCCATGCTGGTCTACCCGATGAGCACCGGGCGGAATTTCGACGAGGTGCTGCGCCTGCTCGAGAGCTGCCAGCTCACGCTGAAATACACCGTCGCCACCCCCGTGAACTGGCGCCCGGGCGAGGATGTCATCATCCCGCCCGCGGTCTCCAACGAGGCGGCGGCGGTGAAGTATCCCGGCGGCTGGAAGACGGTGAAGCCCTATCTGCGGGTGGTGGCTCAGCCGAAGGACTGAGTGAGGGCATCCAAGACCGCCGCCACGGGAATGGCGGCGGTTTCGCGGCCGCCGAAATCCTGCGCCCGCAGCAGCGCCAGCCGCGCCGCTGCGGGCGCGAATTTTTTGGGGTCGGTGGGGCCGAACAGTGAGATGAGCGGAATCCCGGCCGCGGCCATCATGTGGCCGCCGCCGCAATCCGCTGCGACCGCCGCCATGCAGCGGCGGGCGAGCGCGATGGTGAGGTCGGGCGCTGCCGTGTCGCCGAGCGCGGTGGCCATTTGCAGCGGGAAGAGCGCGCCCGGCAGGGCAGCCGCGAGGTCGCCGTGGCGGTCCGCCTCGTCGGGGCCGAGGATCAGCACCGGCGTGATACCCGCCGCCATCAGCTGGCGGGTGAGGTCGACATGCATCGCCTCCGGCCAGGCCTTGTGCTTGCCCCCGGCGCCCAGCACCTGGGCGACGTAGCGCTTCCCCGCTGGCAGCAGGCGTTCGGCGAGGGCGGTGGAAGGCGCGGGCAGCAGCAGCGGGGCATCCGGGCGGGGTTCGGCGCCGATGACGTGGCGCAGGGTGGCGAGCAGGCGGGTCGCGAGATGGCGCGGCGGGCGCGGCATGCAGCGCGGCGGCCAGCCGGGCAGGCCCCAGGCGGCCTCGGTGACAAAGCCGTGGGGTTTCAGCCGGCGCAAGGCGAGCGCGGTGCCGAGCATGCCCTGCGTGTCGATCAGCAGGTCGAGCCGTCCGCCCAGCGCTTTGGCGAGTTCCGCCCCGGTGCCGGCGTTTTCCAGCACCCGATCGAGCAGCCCGGCGGCGAGCGGCGCCAGCGCGCCGGCGAAGGCGCTTTTGCCGCGCCCGGCGATCCAGGTGATCTCGGCGGCCGGATACGCATGCCGCAGGGCGCGCAGGAAGGGCAGCTTGATGAGCGCATCGCCCACCAGATCGAGGTCGACATAGACGCCGATCCGGGTTCGGTCGGCGATGGTGGCGGCGGGGGGCGATTTGTCGGCGGCCATGGGGGCTGATACACGGCCCGGCATGGGTTCCGCCATGCCCCCCGATAGCGCCACCTCCGCCGCCGCCTCCGCTCGCACCCTCATCGGGCGGCTGTGGCGGCACTACGTGCTGCGCTACCGCGCACGGCTGCTGCTGGTCGGCGCGCTGACCTTGCTGCTCGCCGCCGCCCAGGCCGCCTATCCGCTGGTGATCGAGCACGCAATCGCCATGTTCACCGGCAAGGATCGCCGCATCCTCTACCAGGTGCCGATCCTCGTGCTGGTGGTGACCTCGGTGCGGGCGCTGGTCTGGTATTTCCAGGCGGTGATGGTGCAGGACATCGCCATGCGGGTGATCCGCGATTTGCAGGGCGACATGTTCTCCCGGCTCGTCCACGGCGATCTCGCCCGCGTCGAGCGCGAGGCGCCGGCCTTGCTCACCCAGCGCTTCACCACTGACGCGGTGACCATCCGCGAGGCGCTGATCCGCGTGGTCAACGGCGTCGGCAATATCATGACGGTGGTCGGGCTGGCCGGCTCGATGCTCTATATCGACTGGGAGCTGAGCCTGATCGCGCTCGTGCTGTTCCCGGTCGCCGCCTATCCGGTGCACCGCATCGGCCAGCGCCTGCGCCGCGCCTCCGGCCGCATGCAGGAGACCACCGGCGAGGCCGCGGCCCTGCTCAACGAAAGCTTCTCCCAGGCCCGCACGGTGCGCGCCTACCGGCTGGAGGATGCCGAGACCACCCGCGCCCGTGCCGCCTTCGAGGCGCTCTACCGCTCGCTGATGCGCATGATCCGTGGCCGCGCCCGGTTGGACCCGCTGCTGGAAGTGGTGGCCGGGGTGGCGGTGGCGATCACCATCGGTTTCGCCGGCTGGCGGGCGGCGGTGGGGGATGCGCAATTCCACGAATTCGCCGGCTTCGTCGCCGCCCTCGGGCTCGCCGCCCAGCCGCTGCGGGCGCTCGGCAACCTCAATTCCGCCGTGCAGGAGGGCATCGCCGGGCTGCTGCGCTGCTTCGCGGTGATCGATGAGCGGCCCCGCATCGTCGAGGCGCCGGGTGCCACCGCCCTGCCCGCCGGGCATGGCGAGGTGCGTTTCCACAATGTGGGCTTCATCTACCCCGATGGCCGCATCGGTCTCGATGGCCTCACCTTCACCGCCGCGCCCGGCCGCACCATCGCGCTCGTTGGCCCTTCCGGCGCCGGCAAATCCACCGCATTGGCGCTGATCCCGCGCCTGCATGAGGCGAGCCACGGGGCGATCCGCATCGACGGCGCCGATGTCCGCGCCGTCACGCTCACCAGCCTGCGCGATGCCATCGCCTATGTCGGGCAGGACACGCTGCTGTTCGACGATACGGTGGCCGCCAATATCCGCATGGGCCGCCCCGGCGCCGACGACGCCGCGGTAATCGAGGCAGCCCGCGCCGCCGCCGCCGACCAGTTCATCGCCGCCCTGCCGCAGGGCTACGCCACCCCGGTCGGCCCCGGCGGCGGGCGGCTCTCGGGCGGGCAGCGGCAACGCGTGGCACTCGCCCGCGCTTTGCTGCGCAACCCCCGCATCCTCCTGCTCGACGAAGCCACCAGCGCGCTCGATGCCGAGAGCGAGCAGCTGGTGCAGGAGGCGCTGACCACGCTGCGCCGTGGCCGCACCACCATCGTGGTCGCCCACCGTCTCTCCACCGTGCGCGACGCCGATCTCGTGGTGGTGATGGCCGAGGGCAAGGTGGCCGAACAGGGCACCCATGCCGCGCTGATGACGGAGGACGGGCTCTATGCGCGGCTGGTGAAGACCCAGTCATTGCTACAATAGAGTGGGGTTGCAATAGACGGGGATGGAGTTGTTTCTGCCAATCGTCGGCCTGTCGCTGGGGGTGAGCCTGGCCTCGAGCGCGCTCGCCGCGGCGCTGGGCATTCCGCTTGCCGCCCTGCTCGCGCTCACCCGCTTCCCCGGGCGCGGGGTGCTGGTGGTGCTGGTGAACGCGCTGCTCGGGCTGCCGCCGGTCGTGGTGGGGCTGGTGCTCTACCTCACCCTGTCGCGCGCCGGCCCGCTGGGCGGCCTCTTCTGGCTGTTCACCCCCCTGGCGATGGTGCTGGCGCAGGCGATTCTCGCCACCCCCATCATCGCCGCCCTCGCCCATCGCGCGCTCGAGGCCTGCTGGCGGGATTTTGGCCGCACCATGCAGGCCGCCGGCGCCTCGCGGCTGCGCGCCTTGCCGCATCTGCTGCGCATGGCCCGCCGGCCGATCGCCACCGCGCTGCTCGCCGGCTTCGGCCGCACCGTCTCCGAGGTGGGCGCCGTGCTGGTGGTGGGCGGCAACATCGCCGGCTTCACCCGCACCATGACCACCGCGATCGCGCTCGAGACCAGCAAGGGCAACCTGGAACTGGCCGTGGCGCTCGGTATCGTGCTGGTCGGCATCAGCGTGATGATCAGCGCCACCGTGCTTGTCCTGACCGGAGCCAGACGATGAAATTCCTGCTCGCTCTCCTCCTCGCCCTCGCCACCCTCCCCGCCTCGGCCGCCACCATCGTGCTGGCCTCCACCACTTCGGTGGACAATGCCGGGCTGCTCAGCCGTATCCTGCCCGGTTTCACCGCCAAGACCGGCATCGAGGTGCGGGTCGTCGCGCAGGGCACCGGCCAGGCGCTCGCCACCGCCGCCCGCGGCGATGCCGATCTGGTGCTGGTGCATGATCCGGAGGCCGAAGCCGAATTCATCGCCGCCGGCCACGGGGCGCGCCGCGTCGAGATCGCCTGGAATGACTTCGTCATCGTCGGCCCTGCCGCCGACCCCGCCCATATCGGCGGGATGAAGGATGTGACCGCCGCCTTTCGCGCCATTGCCGTGGCGGCGGTGCCCTTCGTCTCGCGCGGCGACAAAAGCGGCACGGACGCGCTGGAGAAGCGCATCTGGCGGGAAACCGGCCTCCAGCCGGCCGGCCAGAGCTGGTACAAGGAGATCGGCGGCGGCATGGGCGCGGCGCTCAACATGGCCGCCGCGACCGACGCCGTGACGCTGACCGACCGCGGCACCTGGCTCGCCTTCGGCAACCGCCGCTCCCTTGTCGAGTTGCTGCGCGGCGACCCCCGGCTGATCAACCGCTACCGGGTGATCGAGCTCAACCCCGTCCGCCACAGCAGCGCGAAACTGGCCGAGGCGCATGTGCTCGCCGAATGGCTGGCGAGCCCCGAGGGGCAGGCGGCGATTGCCGGCGTGACCGCCGGCGGCGAGACGCTGTTCAACCCCGGCGTGCGGGAAATCCGCTGACGCCCCTCACCCTCGCCCCGCCATCCACGCCGCTACCCCCGACAATGCCCGGTCCTGCCCCGGAAATCCCAGCAACTGCACCCCGAGCGGCATGCCATCCACGCTCAGCAACGGCAGCGAGATCGCCGGGCAGCGCAGCGAGGAGGCCGGCACGTTGAAGATCGCATTCCCCGTCGTCTCCAGCCCGATCGGCGCCGGCCCGGGGGCGGAGAGCGTGACGCAGGCGTCGAAATCCGGCGCCAGCGCCACCAGCGCGTCCCGCAGC
>CAIPLM010000075.1 GCA_903865895.1 uncultured Rhodospirillales bacterium
GTGCTTCCGCCATACCGCAAGGCATCGACTCCGGGAGACAGGCGCCGCGCGGCGATGCTACACACGCGAAATGCAGACCCTGTTCCCCCCGAGCGACTGATGTGCGGCATCGCCGGCCTCATCCAGGCCCCCAGCGCGCCGCCGCCGAGCCTGTCGGTCATCGCGGCGCTCACCCGCGCGATCGCCCATCGCGGCCCCGATGGCTCCGGGCACACCGCGCATGGCAACGTGGTGCTGATCCATAACCGGCTCTCGATTATCGACCTGGTGACCGGCGATCAGCCGTTCTACGCCGGCTCGGCCGCCATCGTCGCCAATGGCGAGATTTATAATTACCGCGAGCTGCGCCAGAAGCTGCCCGGCACCGTTTTCTCCTCCAATTCCGATTGCGAGCCGCCGCTGCATCTGTGGCTGCGCGACGGGGCGGAATATGCGCGCCACCTGCGCGGCATGTACGGCATCGCCATCCTCCAGCGCGCCGACGGCACCGTCACCCTCACGCGGGACCCTTTCGGCATCAAGCCGCTCTATATCGCCGAGACCGCCGATGGCGTGGCTTTCGCCTCCGAGGCGCAGGCGCTGCTCAATGCCGGCATCGTGCCGCGCGCCATTCGCACCCAGGCGCGCGACGAGCTGTTCCAGATCCAGTTCACAACGGGCACCGAGACCATCTTCCCGGGCATCAGCCGGGTGCTGCCGGGTGAGACCATCGTGTGCCGCGATGGCCGCATCCTCGAGCGCCGCCGCATCGCCGCCATCCCCGACGGGCCGCCGGAGACCATCTCCGAAGCAGCGGCGCTCGCCCGGCTCGACCGCGCGCTGACCGAAAGTGTCGATCTTCACCAGCGCAGCGACGTGCCCTACGGGATGTTCCTCTCCGGCGGCATCGACAGCGCGACCATCCTCACCCTCATGGCGCGGCTCAACGACACGCCGGTACTGGCCTTCACCGCCGGCTTCGCCCATCCCGGCGCCGCCGATGAGCGCGCCCAGGCGGCGCTGGTGGCGAAGTCGCTTGGCGCGCGGCACGAGACCATCGAGGTGACCGAGGCGATGGTGTGGCAGCATTTGCCCGAGATCATCGCCTGCCTCGATGACCCCGTGGCCGACTACGCCATCATCCCCACCTGGTTCCTCGCGCGGCGCGCGGTGCAGGACGTGAAGGTGGTGCTGTCCGGCGAAGGGGGCGACGAGATTTTTGGCGGCTATGGCCGCTACCGCTCGGCCATGCGGCCCTGGTGGCTTGGCGGCAAGCGCATGCGGGCGCGCGGCAATTTCGATCGCGTCGACGTGCTGCGCCAGCGCCCATCTGGCTGGCGCGCCGGCATGGAAGCCGCCGAGGCCGCCGCCGACCGCCCCGGCCGCTCCCGCCTCATGCAGGCGCAGGAGGTCGACATGGCGGACTGGCTGCCCAATGACCTGCTCATCAAGATCGATCGCGGGCTGATGGCCCATGCCGTCGAGGGCCGCACCCCCTTCCTCGATAAGGGCGTCGCCGCCGCCGCCTTTTCGCTACCCGATGCGCTCAAGATCAATAAGGGCATGGGCAAGTGGCTGTTGCGCACCTGGCTGGCGAAGAACTGCCCGGCCGCCCAGCCCTTCGCGCCCAAGCAAGGCTTCACCGTGCCGATCGGCCAGTGGATCGGCAACCAGGGCGACCGCCTCGGCCGCCTCGTCGCCGCCCAACCCGGCATCGCCGAGATCGCCCACCCCGATAAGGTGCGCGCCCTGTTCCGCCAATCCAACGCCCGCCGCCACGGCTTCGCGGCGTGGACGCTGTTGTTTTACGCGCTGTGGCACCGCGCCCATATTCTCGGCCTGCCGCCGACCGGCGATGTGTTCGAGGCGCTGGGTAGCTCGGCGGGCTGAGAAAGTTAGGCTCCCTGGTCTCCGTTGCGTCTCAGGCGAATTCCGCGCGAATCGCCGCTGAATCGGCGCCGATCGCCGGGACGGGCCCCAGCACGCGCGGGCCGTCGCTGAAGATTTGCGGCGGTGAGGCGATCGACACCGGGCCGGCTGGGGTTTCCACGGTGTGGCGGCGCAGCGCGGGATGGGCGGCGAAGTCGGCGACGGTGTTGACGAAGCCATAGGCGGTATTGGCGGCGCGCAGCCGGGCAGCCGCCTCGTCGCGCGTCAGGGTGGCGAACACCGCCGCGATATAGGCGTCCACCTGCGGACGGTTGGCGACGCGGATGACGTTGGTTTCGAAGCCCGGCCGCTTCGGCAAGTCGGGCTCCAGCATGAAGCCGGCGCAGAAGCTTGCCCATTCGCGCTCGTTCTGGATGGATATCAGCACCAGCGCGCCATCCGAGGTGGGGAATGCGCCATAGGGGCTGATCGAGGGGTGCGCGAGGCCCATGCGCTCCGGCGCCTTGCCGGTGCCCTCGTAGAACATCAGCGGCACGTTCATCCAATCGGCCATGCCGTCGAACAGCGAGACCTTGATCCCCTTGCCGACGCCGGAGATGGAGCGCGCGATCAGCGCCTCCAGCACGCCGGAATGGGCGGCCATGCCGCAGGCGATGTCGCAGGCGGAAACGCCGATGCGGCCGGGCCCTGCGGGATGGCCGGTGATGGTGGTGATGCCGGTTTCCGCCTGGACCAGGAGATCGTACGCCTTCATGTCAGCGTAGTCGCCGCTGTCGCCGTAGCCGGTGATGTCCACCGTGATGAGGCGGGGGTATTTCGCGCGCAGCTCCTCGGAGCCGAAGCCGGAGCGGGCGGCGGCGCCGGGGGCGAGGTTCTGGATGAACACGTCTGCCCGGGCGAGCATGCGATGGATCAGCGCCGCGTCATCGGGGTTCTTGATGTCGATGGCGAGGGACTGCTTGCCGCGGTTGAGCCAGACGAAATAGCTCGACTGCCCCTTCGCCGCCTTGTCATAGCCGCGCGCGAAATCCCCCTCCGGCCGTTCGAGCTTGATCACCCGCGCCCCGGCATCGGCCAGGCGGGAGGCGCAATAGGGCGCGGCGACCGCCTGTTCGAGCGAGACGACGAGCAGGCCTTCCAGCGGGCGGGCGGCGGACATTGCTCAGTAGCTCCGGGGCAGGCCGAGCACGTGCTCGGCGACGTAAGAGAGGATCAGGTTGGTGCTGATCGGGGCCACCTGATAGAGCCGGGTTTCGCGGAATTTGCGCTCGATGTCGTATTCCTCGGCGAAGCCGAAGCCGCCATGGGTCTGGATGCAGGCCTCGCCGGCGGCCCAGCTGGCTTCGGCGGCGAGCATCTTGGCCATGTTGGCCTCCTCGCCGCAGTTCTCGCCCGCCTCGAACTTGCGGCACCCCTCATGCACCATCAGTTCGGCCGCGCGCATCTGGGCGTAGGCCTTGGCGATGGGGAACTGCACGCCCTGGTTCTGCCCGATCGGGCGGCCGAACACCTTGCGATCGAGCGCATAATTCGTCGCCTTTTCGATGAACCACTTGGCGTCGCCTATGCACTCCGCCGCGATCAGCAGGCGCTCGGCGTTCATGCCATCGAGGATGTAGCGGAAGCCGCGGCCTTCGACGCCGACCAGGTTTTCGGCCGGCACGATCATGTTGTCGAAAAACACCTCGGTGGAGTTGTGGTTCATCATGGTGCGGATGGGGCGGATGGTGAGCCCGTTGCCGAGGGCGGCCCGCATGTCGACGATGAAGGTGGAGAGCCCCTCGGTGCGCTTCTGGGTTTCCTCCTTCGGCGTGGTGCGGGCGAGCAGGAGCATGAGGTCCGAATGCTCGGCGCGCGAGGTCCAGACCTTCTGGCCGTTCACCACGTAGTGGTCGCCCTCGCGGCGGGCAAAGGTGCGCAGGGACGTAGTGTCGGTGCCCGAAGTGGGCTCGGTGACGCCGAAGGCCTGCAGGCGGAGTTCGCCGGTGGCGATCTTGGGCAGATAGGTCTCTTTCTGGGCCGGCGTGCCGTGCCGCAGGATGGTGCCCATGATGTACATCTGGGCGTGGCAGGCGGCCCCGTTGCAGCCCTCGGCCTGCACCGTCTCCAGGATCGCCGCGGCGGCCGAGAGCGGCAGGCCGGCGCCGCCATATTCCTCGGGGATCAGGGCGGCGAGGTAGCCGGCCTCGGTCAGCGCGGTGACGAACTCGGTGGGGTAGGCGCGCGCCTGATCCATCCGGCGCCAGTATTCGCCGGGGAAGGCGGCGCACAGCTTCTTCACCGCCTCGCGGATTTCGACATGGTCCATATCAGGCCTCCTCCTCGCTCGCCGCCGGATTAGGGCCCGGCTGGCCGTCGCGCAAGGCGGCCGGGCGGCTCAGCCCTTCAGGCAGGCCGCGACATAGGGAGCGAAATGGGCGAAGCCGGGGGTGGCCAATCCCTTGACCTTCGCCCCCTCGTCCCACCGGCGGAGGCGAACGGCGGCCGCATGCTCGGGCAGAGTCTCGAATTCGGCGATCTCCTCGGCCGACATCGGGCCGCCCTGGAGGGAGAGGCTGAGCACGGAGTCCTTGGAGAGCTTGCCGAAATAGCTGGGATCGGTGCCGCACAGGTACCGCTTGGCGGCGACGTGCAGGCGGACCGGCTCCGTCACCTCGGGGCCGAACCAGCCCACCAGCCAATCATGCCCGAGCTCCTCGTGTCGGTCGTCGATGCCCTTATCAGCCGGATTGTCGCCGAGATTGTGGACCATGTGGCCGATATCGTGCAGCAGGGCGGCGGTGATCAGCGCTGCCCCGGCGTTCTCCCCTTCGGCGAGCAGGGCGGCCTGGAGGGCGTGCTGGCGCTGGTTGATGTCGGAGAGGCCGTACTGGCCATGTCCCTTGCCGTCGATGATATCGGCGAGTTCGGCGAGGCGGGGATCGGGCTGGGACATGGCGCTGCTTCTCCTGCGGATGGGGTTCGATAGCCCCAGCTTCCGAGCGCGGCAATGCCACCGACATGACAGAAGGATGACATCGCCGGATGGACGGACCCGACTGGACGGCGCGCCGCCGCCCGCCGATACTTCGCTGCGAAGGAGAGGCGGCCCATGAAGATCATCGATATCAAGACGTTCCTGATGCAGGCGGGCTCACCGCCCAATTCCGGCGCCTGGGCGGCCAATTTCGACACCATCGCGACGGGGTGGCGCAACTGGTTGTTCGTCAAGATCTATACTGACGAGGGCATCACCGGCATCGGGGAATGCAGCGGCTGGCCGCGGGTGATCGAGACGGCGGTGGCCGATCTTAAATCCATCCTGATCGGCGAGGACCCGCGCCATATCGAGCGGCTGTGGCAGAAGATGCAGGTGGCGATCATGGGCCACGGCATGTCTGGCGTGGTCGGCGCCGGCGCGATGACCGGGATCGACATGGCGCTGTGGGACATCAAGGGCAAGGCGCTCAACACCCCGGTGTGGAACCTGCTGGGCGGCAAGCTGCGCGACAAGGTGCGCATCTACGCCCATGCCTCGACGCCCGAAGTCGCCTTGCAACTCAAGGCCGAGGGGGTGACCGCGATCAAGGCCGGCGGGCTGAAGGACCCCGTCCGCATGCTCGAGGGGCTGCGCGCGGCGATCGGCGACGAGATGGACCTGATGGTGGATCTGCACGGCCCGCCCTGGCTCACCACCGCGGACGCCATCGCGCTCGGCCGGCGGTTGGAGCCGCTCGGGCTGATGTTCATGGAAGACCCGGTGGCGCCGGAGCAGACCGATGCCTATGCCCGCATCCGCGACGCGGTGGCGATTCCGCTGGCGGCCGGCGAGCGGCTGGCGACCATCTGGGGCCTGCGCCCGCTGATCGAGCGGGACCTGGTGGACGTGGTGCAGCCGGATACCGGGCGGGCCGGCGGCATCACCCAGATGAAGAAGATCGCCGCCATGGCCGAGGCGCATGGTATCATGTTCGCGCCGCATTCGGGCTCGTTGGGTCCGGTGGCGGAATATGCCGCGCTGCATCTGCTGGCCGCCATCCCCAATGCGCTGATGCTGGAGCGGGTCGAGATCGACTGGGCCGGGCGCTCGGAGGTGATCACCCCGGTGCCGCGCACGGTGGATGGATTTATCACCGTGCCGGACGCCCCCGGCCTCGGCGTGGATATCGACGAGGCGGTGGTGGCGAAATACCCGTCGGCCCGCAATGTCGGCCTCGGCAAGGGCGATTATGCGGCGGGTACGGCCGATGAATACGTCTATGTGCAGTCCCGTTTGGGGCGGCGGCGTTGGCTGGCGGGGGAATAGCTGCGGGGTTGCAACCGTCCGACATTAACGGCACGATAATGTTGGTGCGGTCAGCCGACCCATGTGGTCCGGCCGAAACGGGAGAACAATATCAATGATGGGGCTGGTGCGCCTTGCTTTGCGGCGCCCGTATACGTCTGCGATTACCGCGTTCATCATCATGCTCGGTGGCGCCATGTCGCTGACGCGCATGATCGTGGACATTTTCCCCATCATCGACATCCCCGTGGTGCTCGTGGCCTGGAACTATGGCGGGCTGCCGGCGGAGGAGATGGAACGCCGCGTGGTGCTGGTCGCCGAGCGCTCGTACACGCAGAACGTCGATGGCGTCGATAAGATCGAGAGCCAGTCGATCGCAGGCACCGGGATCATCAAGATCTACTTCCAGCCCGGCGCCAATCTCGGCGGCGCGATGGCGCAGATCACCGCGGTGAACAACCAGGCGCTGCGCGTGATGCCGCCGGGCATGACGCCGCCGGCGGTGCTGCCGTTCAACGCCTCCTCGGTCGGCGTGATGCAGATGACGACGTCGTCCAAGACGATGTCGGAGCAGAATATCGTCGACTACACGTTCAACTTCATCCGCCTCAAGCTCTACACCGTGCCGGGCATCGCGCTGTCGGCGCCCTATGGCGGCAAGGGGCGGCAGATCATCGTCGACCTCGACCCCACGCGGATGGCGGCGAAGGGCGTGGCGCCGAACGACGTGGTGCAGGCGCTGCAGGTCTCCAACGTGATCGTGCCGGCCGGCGTCGCCCGCATGGGCGAGCGCGAGTACAACGTGGCGATGAATTCGAGCCCGTCGGCGGTGGACCAGTTCGCCAATTTGCCGCTGGTGGTGCGCAACGGCATCACCGTGACGTTGGGTGACGTCGCCAAGGTCGGTGACAGTTTCGCCAACCAGACCAACGTGGTGCACGTCAACGGCGAACGCGCGACCTACGTGACGATCCTGCGCCACGCCGACGCCTCGACGCTGGCGGTGGTGGAGGCGACCAAGGCGATCCTGCCGGAGATCAAGGCCGCGGCGCCGGACGGGCTCGATATGAGCCTCGATTTCGACCAGTCGGTCTTCGTCTCCTCGGCCATCCACAACGTGCTGGAAGAGGCGCTGATCTCCTCGATCCTGGTCTCGCTGATGATCCTGGTGTTTCTGGGATCGTGGCGGAACATGGTGATCGTCTCGGCGTCCATCCCGCTATCGATCTTCGCCGCGCTGGCCGGCCTGTTCGCCGCCGGCCAGTCGATCAACCTGATGACGCTGGGCGGTCTCGCGCTCGCCATCGGCCTGCTGGTGGATAACGCGACCGTCGCCATCGAGAATATCCACCGCAACCAATCCCTTGGTAAAACGCTGACCATCGCCATTCTCGACGGCTGCGGCGAGGTGGTGACACCGCTGACGGTGGCGACGCTGGCGATCTGCATCGTGTTTTTCCCGGTCTTCCTGCTCACCGGGCCGGCGCGCTTCCTGTTCATCCCGCTCGGCATCACCGTGGTGCTGGCGATGCTGGCCTCCTTCCTGCTCACCTTCACGGTGGTGCCGACCATGGCGCGCATGATGCTGACGGAGCATCATGGCGAGCCGAAGGGGTTCGCCGCCTGGTTCGAGCGTGGATTCACCCGGCTGAGCGATGGCTATGCCAGCATGTTGTCGGCCTGCCTGCGGAACCGTGCCTTCGTGCTGGTCTGCTTCTTCGGGCTGCTCGGCACCAGCCTGGCGGTGGCGACTGTGGCGGGCACGGATTTCTTCCCGACCGCCGACGTCGGCATCATCAAGCTGCACTATCGCGGTGCCACCGGCACGCGGCTTGAGGTGACTGAAGGCAAGGTGCTCGCGGTTCAAGCCAAGATCCGTGAGATCATCGGCAACAACGAGATCCAGACCATCAATGACGTGATGGGGGTGCCGTTCGCATCCAACCTCGCCATGCTGCCGTCCGACAACGTGACGAGCGCGGATGCCGAGATCCTGATCCAGTTGAAGAAGGGCCACAAGCCGAGCGTCGATCACGTACGGGCCCTGCGCAAGCAATTGCCCGAGGCCTTCCCCGGGGCGGTGTTCTATTTCCAGACCGCCGATATCGTCTCGCAGGTGTTGAATTTCGGCCTCTCCGCGCCGATCGACATCCAGATCGCCGACCCCAACTTCAACCGCTCCTACCAGCTCGCCCAGAAGCTGCTGGTGGAGATCGCCAAGATCCCCGGCGTGGTCGATCCCCACATCACCCAGGTGCTCGACTACCCGACGCTACAGATCGAGGTTGACCGGTTACGCGCCGCCAATCTCGGCATCACCCAGCGTGACGTCTCGAATAACCTGCTGGTTTCATTGTCCTCCTCCTCGCTGGTGGCGCCGTCCTACTTCCTCAATCCCGTCAACAACGTGAACTACTTCGTCGTCGTACGGCAGCCGATGGAGGCGATCCAGAACGTTGACGACCTGATGGACCTGCCGATCAGCCAGCCGCAGATCACCCTGCCGACCACGGTGGCCAGCCAGTTCTCGAGCCTGACTTACGCCTCGATGCCCAATGCGCCGGTGACGCGGATGTCCGACGTGGCGACGATCCGGCCGCGCACCTCGTTTGCCACCATCAATCATCTCTCCGTGCAGCGCGTGATCGACGTGGCCGCCAATGTCGACGGGCGGGACCT
Organism: uncultured Rhodospirillales bacterium; assembly: GCA_903865895.1. Classification (GTDB taxonomy): domain Bacteria; phylum Pseudomonadota; class Alphaproteobacteria; order Acetobacterales; family Acetobacteraceae; genus CAIYPH01. The sequence goes on from CAIPLM010000075.1 coordinate 8,813, forward strand.
CGGCGCCGTCAGCGATGATATCCGCAAGGTGATCGCCGAGGCCTCCAAGGGCCTGTCGATCGCCACGCATATCGACCTGCGCGGCCAGCCGGAAGTGATGGACACCTCGTTCCGCAACCTCGCCCAGGGCCTGGTGATCGCGATCATCCTGGTCTACGCGCTGCTGGTGGTGCTGTTCCAATCCTGGATCGACCCCTTCATCATCATGATGGCGGTGCCGGGCGCGCTGATCGGCATCATCTGGATGCTGGTGCTCACTGGAACCACCATCAACGTCGAATCCCTGATGGGCACCATCATGACGGTCGGCATCTCGGTGTCGAACTCCATCCTGGTGGTGAGCTTCGCCAATGACGTGCGCTCGCGCCACGGGGTGAACCCGTTCGAGGCGGTGATTGCCGCCGGGCGCACAAGGTTGCGGCCGATCATGATGACGGCGCTGGCGATGATCCTCGGCATGATCCCGATGGCGATCGGCGCCGGCGAGGCGGGCGAGCAGAACGCGCCGCTCGGCCGCGCGGTGATCGGCGGGCTGGTGGCCGCGACCATCGCCACGCTGGTGATCGTGCCACTGTTCTATACCTTGCTGCGCCGCAAGCCGCCGCGGCTGCATGAGCTTGATACCCAATTTGCCAAGGAAGCGGCCGGCGCTGACGCGCATACGGCCCAGGGATAAATCATGATGGAACCGACACCCGTCAATCCGAGAAAGCGGAGCATCGGGCTCTACATCATCGGGCTCCTGCTGCTCATCGCCGCCGGTACCGGGACCGCCTATTTCATGCGGGCCAGCGCCTCCGGCCTCGTCGCCACCAAGGCGGCGCTCGACGAGGAGGCCGCGCGCGGGCCGCGCGTGGTGGTGGCGCCGGTGACCAAGGGGCCGGAATTCCGCACCATCACGCTACTGGGCGATGCCAAGCCATTCAGTGTCGCCACGCTGTTTGCCAAGGTGAGCGGGTATCTGAAGGTCGTCACCGTCGATAAGGGCGATCCGGTGAAGGCCGGCCAGGTGATCGCCGAGATCGAGAGCCTGGAGCTGGAAAGCCAGTACCAGAGCGCGGTGGCGGACCAGGACTACAAGCAGCGCCTCGCCGTGCGCGCGCGCGAATTGCTGCGCTCCGGCAATACCGCCCAGCAGACGGCCGAGCAGGCCGAGACCAATCTGCGCATGGCGCAGGAGACGGTGCGCAACCTCAACACGGTGCGATCCTACCAGACCATGCGGGCACCGTTTGATGGCACGGTGGTCGGCCGTTTCGCCGATCCTGGCGCGCTGATCCAGGCTGCCACTACCAACCAGGCCAGCTCCCTGCCGGTGCTGCAGATCGCCGATAACACCAAGCTGCGCATCGGCGCCTATGTCGAGCAGCGCGACGTGGCCGCGGTGCATATCGGCGATGAGGTGGAGGTGGTGGATGCCGCCAATGCCGAGCGCAAGCGCAAGGCCAAGATCAGCCGCACCGCCGGCACGCTCGACCCGCGGACCCGCACGCTGTTCATCGAAATCGACGTCGACAACCGCGACGGCTTCCTGGTGCCCGGCAGCTTCACCTACGCCTATCTGCGCATTCCCGTCGCGAGCTTCGCGCAGATTCCGGTCGCCGCACTCAACCAACGGGGCGGGGTGCAGCAGGTGGCGGTGGTCGGCGACGATGCGGTGGTAAAATTCCGCCCCATTCGCATCTCCTCCACCGATGGTATCGTGATCAACATCGCCGATGGTGTGAAGCCCGGCGAGAAGGTCGCGCTCAACGTGCCGAACGAGGTGACCGACGGCACCAAGGTCCGCCCCTCCGCGGCGCGCTGAGCGGACCTACTTGATCGCGGCCAGCCAGGCCGCGAAGTCCGCCTTCCAGAACTTCGCCATCGCCGTGGTGCCGTGGCCGCGCGTCTCGGCGCTGGCGGGGATCAGCAGGATGCGGCCATCGCGCAGCGTCTTGATCGCGCGCTCCAGCGTGCCGGTCTCGGGCGGGTTGCGCTCGTCATCGGCGGAGTTGATGGCGAGCACCGGGGCGGTGAGGGCAGCGAGTTTCGGCGCCGGGTTGTAGTCCCGCGAGGACTCCCATTGGTAGAGGAAGTCATTGGCATCCATGGTGAAGGGTGCGGCGAGCCGCTCGGCCAGCAGCGCATCCGCCTTCTCGCGGGTGGGCGCCTGGACCTGATAGGCGATGGAACCGCCATTGGTGGCGATGCCGAAGAACGCGTTGGCCACACGCACCGCCTTGGGCTGGGTGGTGTAGTTGCCGCCCTGCCAATCCGGGTCATTGCGAACTGCATCGATGATCATGCGCCGCATCATCCAGTTCCGCGCCGACATCTCGGTGGGCTGAGCGGCCATCGGGACCAGCGCGTCCATGAAGCCAGGATGGGTCACGCCCCAGACCCAGGTCTGCATGCCGCCCATGGAATTGCCGATGACGAGGCGGAGATGCTTCACCCCCAGCCCCTCGGTGACCAGGCGGTACTGGGCGTGCACCATGTCATCGTAGTTATAGAGCGGGAATTTCGCGCGGAGGCCGTCGGAGGGGCGGGTGGATTTCCCGGTGCCCAGCGCGTCGGGCAGGATGATGTAGTATTTCGCGGCGTCGAGCGGCTGGCCCGGCCCGAACAACTCGCCGGCGAAACCGGGGTTCAGCATCGTGGCACCCGAGCCCGCGGTGCCGTGCAGCACGAGGACGGGAATGCCCGAGGGGGCGCCCACGGTGGTGTAGTGCAGCTTCACCTCCGGCAGAGTCTGCCCGTCATGGAAGCGGAAATCCCGCGCGACGTAGTCGCCCTCCACGGGCTTCGGGTAGTCGGCCGCCAGGGCCGGTATCGCCGCGATGGCCATCGCCAGTGCCACTCCCAAAATCCGTTTCATGCCCGTTCCCCCGTTTGTATCGGCACAGGCTAGCGGCGGCCCCCGCCAGGCGGCAAGCGCGGCGTCAGCCCGGGGCGAAGGGCCGCACAGCCTCCAGCAGATCGGCCACCGGGGCGAGGCGCGGCCCTCGGCCGGTATCGACGGGGCCGACGACCCGCACACCCCATTTGGGCAGCGTGGCCAGCGAGGCGCGGGCGACGGGATGGTCGAGCAGCGGCTGGTTGAGCGAAGGGCCGACGATCATCGGCGTGCCGCGCCCGATCGCCTCGGCGGCGACGGAGAGGGCGAGGCTGTCGGCAATGCCCTGGGCCAGCTTGTTGAGCGAATTGAAGCTGCACGGCGCGAACAGCACCACCCCATGCGGCGGGCGGGGGCGGATGGCGAGATCGAAATAGGATTCTACCACCTGCACGCCCGCCACATCCGCCAACTCCCGCGGCGCCAGCACGCGCGAGGCGTTGGGGGTCGGCAGCGCGATCACCGTGGTGAAGCCGAGGTTGACGAGGCCGCGCAACAGCTCCGGGCAATGGGAGGCCGTGGTGGTGCCACTGAGGATGAGATAGGCGACGCTGAACCGCTCGCTCATGCGCCGACAATCACGCCGAGGCCGCGGAGATGGTCGATCTCGGCGTCGGTATAGCCGAGTGTGGCCGCGATCGCCGCGCCATCGGCACCCACCGCCGGCGGGTTGTGACGCAGGCCGGGCCGTGCGCCGTCGAAGGCGAGCGGCAGGGCGGGCAGCTTCAGGGCCGTGCCGTCCGCCAGCGTCATCGGCACCAGCCCGCCGGAGGCGTTGAGGTGCGGGTCATCGAACAGCTCCACCGGGCGGACGATCGGCGCATAGGGCAGGCCGAGCGCCTCGCACTTGTCCATCAGCTCCGCCTTGGTCATGCTCGCGAACACCGCGGCCGCCATCGGGATGGTGCGCGGCCGCGCCTCGACGCGCTGCAGCCGGTTGGCCAGCGCCGGATCAGTGGCGAGTTCGGGCAGGCCGAACGCCTCGCAGAAGATCTGCCACTGCGTGTCGGTCACCACGCCGACGAAGACCTGGCCGTCCGAGGTCTTGAAGATGTCGTAGATCGGCCAGGCCGGCAGGCGCTGCGTCATCGGCGGCGCCTCACGGCCGGAGACGGCGTATTGCGCCATGTGCTGGGAGACCAGCAGCACATTGTTCTCGAACAGCCCGGCCTGCACGTAGCGCCCTTTGCCGGTGGCGTGCCGCTCATGCAGCGCGGCCAAAATGCCGATAACGCCGAACATGCCGCCCATGATGTCGTTCACCGAGGAACCGACGCGCAGCGGCCGGCCGGGATCGCCCGTCATGTAGGCGAGACCGCCCATCATCTGCACCACCTCGTCGAGCGCCACGCGGTGCTCGTAGGGGCCGGGCAGGAAGCCCTTGCAGGAGCAGTAGATCAGGCCGGGATTGCCGGCCGACAGCGCTTCATAGCCGAGCCCGAGCTTGTCCATCGCACCCGGCCGGAAATTCTCCACCACGATATCGGCGGTGGCGAGCAGGCGCCGCACCAGCGCCATGCCGTCCGGCGATTTGAGATCGACCGCGAGGGACTGTTTGTTGCGGTTGCCAAAGGCGAAGAAGCCGGAGCCACTGCCGCCGAGGCGCCGCGTATTATCGCCATCCGGCGTCGGCTCCACCTTGATCACCTCGGCGCCGAGATCGGCCAGCACCATGCCGCAGGTCGGCCCCATCACCATATGGACGAATTCGACGACGCGCAGGCCCTTGAGGGGTGTGGTGGGGTCCATGGATTATGCCGCGTGGCGGAATGTCTTGGGGATGCCGGCCTGCGGCACCCCGCCGCGCATCGTCTCATTCGGCAGCCCCTCGCGCAGGATTACGCGGGCCGCGATCAGGCGATCGAGGTCGATGCCGGTGGCGAAGCCCATGCTCTCCAGCATGAACACCAGGTCCTCGGTGACGATGTTGCCGGAGGCGCCGGGGGCGAAGGGGCAGCCGCCGAGGCCGGCCAGCGCGCTGTCGAAATTGCGGATGCCCGCCTCGATGCCCGCGAGCGCATTGGCGAGGCCGAGCCCCATCGTATCGTGCAGATGCAGCCCCTCCAGCACGTCGCCGATCTCGGCCCGCACCGCATGCACCACCTCGCGGATCAGCGCGGGATGGGCGTAGCCGACGGTATCGGCGAGCGCGAGGCCAGGCACTCCGACGGCGGCGAGGCTGGCGGCGATGCGCACCACCTCGGAGACCTTCACGCGCCCATCGAAGGAGCAACCGAAGCTGGTGGAGCAGGAGGCCTCCACCGGCACCTTGCGCTCCTGCGCGGCCAGCCATTCGACCATGCGACCAACCTCGGCCACCTGTTCGTCGGGCGAGCGGTTGAGATTGGCGCGGCTATGCCCCTCGCTGACCGATACGGGGATAGAAATCCGATGGGCCCCGGCCGCATGGGCCGCCTGAGCGCCGCGCAAATTGGGCGCGAGTGCCACCACCGTCAGGCCGGGCAGGGTGACGGCATGGCGAACGATCTCCGCGGTATCGGCCATTTGCGGGATCAGCTTGGGCGAGACGAAGCTGCCGACCTCAATCTCGCTGACCCCGGCGGCAGCCATCGCGGTGATCCAGCGCTTCTTGATCTCGGTGGGCATGATGCCCTTGGCGATCTGCAACCCGTCCCGCGGGCCGACTTCGCAGATGATGACATGCTCGCCCATGGCGGAAACTCCCGTTTGCTGTCCCGTAAATGACGTGCGGCAATCATGGTCGCAAGTCGGGAATGGGGTCACCGCTTGCGGAGGCCGGTCTTTTCCCCCACCGGCGCCAACGGATCGAGCGCCCCGCCATCCCTGGCGCGAAGGAGGCGACGGAGCAGGGAGCAAAGAGTCGCGCGCCGTATCGTGAATCGCCCCCTCCAGGTATTGGCGCCCGCCCCTGATTCGCGCCACGATGCGCCACCCCATCCAAGCCGAGGAGTGCCCGCTGATGCCGCCGAAAACCTCCCGCGCCGATTTCGAGGCGCTCGTCCGCCGCGCCGGCCTCCCGCTCAGCGAGGCGCAAATCGCCGACATCCACGCCAACGCCTGGCCCATCATGGAGAAGCTGACCGAGATGGTCCGCGCCGGCGTGCGGGATCGCGCCGCCGAACCCTCCCATGTCTTCAAGCCGGAGGGCGCGTGATGGAGCGCCATTTCACCATCGCCGAGGCCTCGGCCCTGATCGCGGCCAAGCAGATCTCCCCGGTCGAACTCACCCAGATCTGCCTCGACCGCGTCGCCAAGCTCGACCCCAAAATCAACGCCTTCATCCTGCACACCCCCGAACGCGCCCTCACCGAGGCCCGCGCCGCGGAGGACCGCATCATGAAGGGCCGCGCCATGGGCCAGCTTGACGGCATCCCCATCGCCCACAAGGACATCTACTGCACCGCCGGCCTGCCAACGACCGCCCATTCCAAACTCCTCCAGGACCACATCCCCGACGCCGACGCGAAAACCGTCACCCTCCTCGCCGAGCAGGGCACCGTGATGCTCGGCAAACTCAGCACCCATGAATTCGCCATGGGCGGCCCGAGCTTCGACCTCCCCTGGCCTCCCGCCCGCAACCCCTGGGACACCACGCGGATGCCCTCCGGCTCCTCGTCGGGCACCGGCGTCGGCGTCGCCGCCGGCCTGTTCCTCGGCGGCACCGGGTCCGACACCGGGGGCTCCATCCGCGGCCCCGCCGCCCTCTGCGGCATCGCCGGCATCAAGCCGACCTACGGATTGTGCAGCCGCCGCGGCGTGCTGCCGCTCTCCTTCACGCTCGACCACACCGGCCCCATGGCCTGGACCGCACAGGACTGCGCCATGCTCCTCCAGGCGATGGCCGGCCACGACCCTGAGGACCCCGCCTCCGCCGATCGCCCGGTGCCGAATTTCAGCGCCGATCTCCACAAGGGCGCCAAGGGCCTGCGCATCGGTGTCGTCCGCAACTTCCACGAGACCGACAACCCCGCCAACCCCGCCGTCACCAAGGGCATCGAGGACGCCATCGCCCTCTACCGTGCCGAGGGCGCCGAAATCCGTGACGTTACCCTCCCGAGCCTCGAGGAATACCGCGCCGCCGGCTTCATCATCCTCATCTCCGAGGCCTATGCCGTCCACGAGCCCTGGATGAAGACCCGCTACAACGACTACGGCGAACTCCTGCGCGATCGTCTCGCCCTCGGCGGCCTCGTCAGCGGCGCCGACTATGTCCAGGCGCTCCGCCGCCGCCGCGAACTCTGCCTGCAAACCGCCGCCGCCATGGCCGATGTCGACCTGCTGCTCACCACCGCCGCGCCCAGCGAGGCCGGATCGATCGAGCACTTCCCGAAATGGAGCAGCATGGAGAAGCCCGGCTTCACCATGCCCTTCAACCTCACCGGCCTGCCGGCGATCTCGATCTGCTCCGGCTTCGGCGAAGGCGGCCTGCCGCTTTCGATCCAGCTCGTCGGCAAGGCCTTCGAGGAGGCCACCGTGCTGCGCGCCGCCCATGCCTACGAAACGGCGACTGAATGGCGCAGCCACCGCCCGGCCATGGCCAGTGGAAGCGCAACCTAATATCTTGCGCTATACGCACGATCAGCCGGAGGTTACGTGATGCAGCTCGATACTTTAGCTATCGTCTTGGCCACAGCGCTCGGTCCGGTTTTCGCGGTTCTCGTGAGTTTCTGGCGAGAGGATAGGCGTACTCGTTGGGAGAGGCGGATCGGGTTGTTTCGCTCCTTGATGGCGACGCGTCGAATTGGTCTATCGGCAGACCATGTAAATGCACTCAATCTGATCGAAGTAGATTTTTATGGCTGCGATAAAATTCAGCAAACATGGAAGGCATACAAGGATCATCTTTTCGCCGGTGGATTAGAAGATGCTGTGTGGGATGAAAAAAAGGAACGGCTGCTTGCTAATATGCTATATGAAATAGCATTGCAATTGAATCTGAAAATACCAGTTTTAGACATTTTCAAAGGAGGATATGCGCCGAAAGGATGGCAACACCGTGACAGTCGACAAACCGAAGCACTGGAATATATCTACGGGCTTGCCCAAGGAAACAAAACTGTCCCGATATCGCTCCACGGAGTGACTCCGCCAAAACCACATCAGCCCTCAGGCCCGTCTGTGCCCGTATGACGCAACTCGGCCACGCCCTAAGAGGGGAATGGGGGCTCGCCCCCGATTTCCTCACCCTCAACCACGGCAGCTACGGCGCCACCCCCAAAATGGTGCTCGCCGCCCAGGACGCGTGGCGGGCGCGGATGGAGGCCCAACCCAGCCGTTTCTTCCGCGCCATCTACCCGCAGGCGATCCGCGAGGCGGCCGGCGTGCTCGCTTCCTTCCTCGGCGCCCGGACCGAAGACCTCGCCTTCGTCGAAAACGCCACCTCCGGCTGCAACGCGGTGCTGCGCTCGCTCCGCCTCGCCCCCGGCGACGAAATCCTGGTGCTCGCCCATATCTACGGCGCGGTGCGCAACACCGTGCGCTTCGTCTGCGAGCGCTCGGGTGCGGTGATGGTGGAAGCCGCCATGCCCTTCCCCCGCCCGCTGCCCGACGCCATCACCGAGGCGGTTGCCGCCGCCATCACGCCGCGCACCCGCATCGCGGTGATGGACCACATCACCTCCGCCTCCGCCTTGGTGCTGCCAATCGCCGACATCGTCGCCGCCTGCCACGCGCGCGGCGTCCCAGTGCTGGTCGATGGCGCCCACGGCCCCGGCCAGGTCGATCTCGACCTCACGGCGCTGAATGCCGACTGGTACACCGGCAACTGCCATAAATGGCTCAACGCCGCGAAAGGCTGCGCCTTCCTCTGGGCCCGGGCCGACCGGCAGGATGACCTCCACCCCGTCACCATCTCCCACGGCTACGGCCAGGGCTTCACCGCCGAGTTCGACTGGCTCGGCACCTATGACCCCTCGGCCTATTTGTCCGTCCCCGCCGCGCTCGATTTCCACGCCCGCCTCGGCGGCCCCGCGCTGCGCGCCCGCAACGCGACGCTCGCCTTCGAGGCCGCCCGCCTGCTGGCGGCACGCTTGGGCACCGAGACCGGCGGCGGCAACGCCGTCTCCGGCGCGATGGGCCTGGTGCGGCTGCCCGGCAATGGCGACCGCGCGATGGCATTGCGCGAGGCGTTGCTGGCGCGGGGCACCGATACGCCGGTCAGTGCTCTCGCGGGTGCGCCGTGGCTGCGGATCTCCGCGCAGGCCTACAACGAGATTGCCGATTTCGAGCGCCTCGCCGATATCCTGATGGAGGTGGTCTGACTGTCACGCCAGGATCGCCCGCCGCCAGTGCCGGATGATCGCCAGCGGAATGGCGACGCCGAGCAGGCAGTAGAACAGCCCGGTCGCCGGCAGGCCGATCCGCCCGGTCAACCAGCCCGCCAGCGTCAGCCCGAGCGGCAGCCCGTAGATCGCCAGCATGCGCAGCCCGATCATCCGGCCGCGGAAATTATCGGAGGCGGTGCGCAGGATCACCAGGGACATCGGGATCATGCAGAAATTCTGCACGAACCCCGCCGCCGCGAGACAGGCAATGCCGAGTGCCAGCGACTGGCCGATCACGAATCCCACCAGCAACACATGCCAGACCACCGAGGCCGCCAGCATCACCAGCGCCGGTGACCGCCCGCTGCCGGTCAGGCTGAGCGCGATCGAGCCGGCCAGCCCGCCCAGCGCGAAGGTGGCCGACAGCGTGCCGAACCCCGACTGGTCCAGCCCGTAGACGTCCCGCGCGATATAGGCGAGCAGCCCGCCCGACAGCGGATAGGCGGTGAAATTCACCACGAAGGCGAGGATCAGCGCCACCAGGATCAACGGCGTCGTCCAGGCATAGGCGAAACCGGCCCGCAAATCCCCGAACGGCGAGGCCATCAGCGCGGCGGTGGAGCGCTTGCCGGTGCGGGGGATCAGCAGGTTGCAGGTGCAGCCGCTGGCGTAGAGCAGCGTGACCAGCACATAGGCCGGCCCGAACCCAAGCGCCGCGAACACCGCCGCCCCCGTCAGGGCGCCGGCGGTGCGCGCGAGGTCGGAGGTCATGCGGGAGATCGAGAGCGCGGTCGGCAGGTCCTCCGGCGGGATCAGGTCGTTCACCAGCAGGCTGCGCATCGCCACATCCGATGAGCGGAACAACCCCATGCAGGTGCCGATCACGAACACCACCGGCACGGTGAGCAGGCCGGTCACCGCCAGCAGCGCCAGCAGCCCGGCGAAGCCGGCATAGGCCCCGCGCATCACCGCCAGCAAATTGCGCGTGCCCAGCCGCTCGGCCACCAGGCCAAAAACCGGTGAACACAGCGTGCCGGCCGATTGCAGGGCGCCAAAAACCGCCAGCAACAGCACCGAGCCGGTCTGCACCAGGATGAACCAGCCGAGGATGATGGTCTCCATCTCGAAGGCGCAGGAGGTCATCAGGTCGGCCGCGAATTGCAGGCGGAACGCGGGGCGGCGGAACGGGGGCGGCGGGAAGATCATAGCGGCAGACGTTTCCGGGCGGCTTGCTGCCGCTTCGTGATTGGTTCAGCCACCCCTCCCGCGGCGCGGAAGGGGCGCCGTGGTCAGCTCGGGTCGACCGGCGGGTTCGCCCCCTCCGCCGCCTCGATCACCTCCCCGGCGGCAAGGCACAAATCCTCGCGGAACCGGGCAGCGACCAGCTGCACGCCGCCCCGCATCTTGCCGATCGTGCCCACCGGCACTTGCAGGCTGGGCAGGCCGAGCAGCGGGATCGCGATCTGCTGCGGATTGGCCGCCCACAGCTTGGTATTCCCATCATCGCTCGCGGCATCGAAGCCGGCGGGGAAGGGCAGCGCGCAGGAGGAGGGCATCAGCACGATCGGGTAAGTCGCGAGAAAAGTCAGCCAGCGGCGGATCAGCCAGTCCCGATCGGCCAGCGCCTGCACATAGCCGGCGAGATCAAGCGCCGGCGCCACGCCGCGCCAGCCCTCCAGCGAGCGGATGGTATCGGCATCGCCGTATTTCCGCACGCTGGGGTCAAGCGCCACCAGCACATCGGTGCCGGCGATGCGGTTCCACAGCTCCGCCGCCTCGGCGAAATCGGGCGGATTGACCTCCTCCACCGCGTAGCCGGCGAGCTGCAAATGCTTGGCCGCGGTGCGCGTCGCCGCCACCAGCGCCGGGTCGGTGTGATACCCCGGAATTTCCGCCATCAACGCCACCCGGCGCGGCGCCGGCGGCCCTTCCAGCGGCACATCGGCCCAGCGCGGATCGGTGCGGTCGGCGCCCGACAGCACGGCGAAAGAGGTTCGGGCATCCCGCACCGAGCGGGTCAGCGGCCCCTGCACCGCCATCAACTGCCCCCCCATCGCCCGCCCGCCCGGGGCGGTGGCGTTGTAGGAGGGGATGCGACCGGGCGTCGGCCGCAGCCCGACCACCCCGTTGCAATAGGCCGGATAGCGCACGGAGCCCGCGATATCATTGCCGTGATGGATCGGCCCCATCCCCGCCGCAGTGGCCGAGCCGGCGCCGCCCGAGGAGCCCCCGGCGGTCAGCGAAGCATCGCGCGGGTTCACGGTCGCGCCATGCAGGCTGTTCTCGGTGAACAGCCGCATGGAAAATCCCGGCGTATTGGTCCGCCCGACGATGATCGCCCCCGCCGCGCGGAAATTGCGCACCAGCGGCGAATCCTCGATGGCGATCAAGTCCTTGAAAGCGACGATCCCGTTATCGGTCGGGCAGCCCTTCTGGTCGGTGTTCACCTTGGTGGTCACCGGCACGCCATGCAGCGGACCCAGCGCCTCACCCCGCGCCTGCTTGGCATCGGCCGCATCGGCGGCGGCGAACGCCTCCTCGCGCAAATCGCGCACGATGGCGTTGAGCCGCGGGTTCACCGCGTCGATCCGCCCGACCACGCTCGCCGTCGCCTCCCGCGCGGAGACCTGGCCGATGCGGATCAACCGCGCGAGGTCGGTGGCGTCGAGTTGCCAAAGCTCAGTTGACATGCCGGATGATCCTTTGCGCCGGGAACGATGGGGTGGCATCGTGGCGCCTGGAACTGCGCTTGTCACCAGGGGGAACGGCACATGACGGTGCTGACGTCGTCGCATTGGGGTGTCTACGAGGTCGAGATGGCGGCCGGCGAGGCGGTGGCCCTGCACCCCTTCAAGGGCGACCCCGATCCCTCGCCCATCGGCCTGCACATGCTCGCCCCCGAACTCGACCGCGTGCGCGTCCGCCGCCCCGCCATTCGCAAGGGCTGGCTAGAGGGCCGCGCCCGGACCGGCCGCGGCCATGAGCCCTTCGTCGAAATCCCCTGGGACGAAGCGCTCGACCTGGTGTCCGGCGAGCTCGCCCGCGTGAAGGCCGCGCACGGCAACCAGGCGATTTTCGGCGGCTCCTACGGCTGGGCCAGCGCCGGGCGCTTCCACCACGCGCAAAGCCAGATCCACCGCTTCCTCAACTGCATCGGCGGCTATGTCCGCCACCAGGACAGCTACAGCCTCGCCGCCGCCCGCGTGCTGATGCCCCACATCATGGCGCCGATGGACGAGCTGATGTCCTCGCTGACGACGTGGGACGTGCTGGAGCGCGACACCAAGCTCTTCGTCAGCCTTGGCGGCGTGCCGGCGAAAAACGCCCAGGTCGGCGCCGGCGGCCCCTCCGAGCACCGCGTCCCCGCCGCGCTCCGCCGCATGGCCGAAGCCGGCTGCCGCTTCGTCAACATCTCCCCCACCCGCGATGATCTCGACACCGGCGCCGAGTTCGAGTGGATCGCCATCCGCCCCAACACCGACACCGCGCTGCTGCTCGGCATGATGCACGTGCTGCACAGCGAGGGCCTGCACGATCAGGGCTTCCTCGACCGCTGCACCACCGGTTTCGCCAAATTCCTGCCCTACCTCACCGGCGCCGAAGACGGCGTGGCGAAAACGCCCGAATGGGCCGAGGCGATCTGCGGCGTCCCAGCCGCGCGCATCGCCTCGCTGGCCCGCGAAATGGCCGGCACCCGCTCCATGCTGTCGATCGCTTGGTCGCTCCAGCGCGCCCATCACGGCGAGCAATCCTTCTGGTCGGCGGTGACGCTCGCCGCCATGCTCGGCCAGATCGGCCTGCCCGGCGGCGGCATCGGCGTCGCCTACGGCCCGACCAATGGCGGCGGCAGCCCGCACGCCCGCTTCGCCGGCCCCACCTTGCCGCAAGGCCAAAACCAGGTGCCGGACTTCATCCCCGTCGCCCGCATTTCCGACATGCTGCTGAACCCCGGCGCCCCCTTCGTCTATAACGGCACGGCGCGGACCTACCCCGACATCAAGCTGGTCTACTGGGCCGGCGGCAACCCCTTCCACCACCACCAGGACCTCAACCGCCTGCTGCGCGCCTGGGAGAAGCCCGAGACCATCGTGGTGCAGGAGCAATTCTGGACCCCCACCGCCAAACACGCCGACATCGTGCTCCCCGTCACCACCACCCTCGAGCGCGACGACATCGGCTACGCCACCCGCGAAAAATTCATGGTGGCGATGAAGCAGGTGAAGCGCCCGGCCGGCGAAGCGCGCGACGATTTCGCGATCTTCCGCGGCCTCGCCGAACGCATGGGCGCTGCGGAGGCCTTCACCGAGGGGCGCGACGCCATGGGCTGGCTGCGCGTGCTCTATGAGCAGAGCCGCATTGCCGCCCGCCGCGCCGGCGTCACCCTGCCGGAATTCGACAGTTTCTGGCAGCAGGGCGTGGCGGAGATCGCGGGCAACCCGCCCGCCGCGGTGATGTACGAGGCTTTCCGCGCCGACCCCGCCAAGCACCCGCTCAAGACCCCCTCCGGCAAAATCGAGATCTTCTCGGAAAAAGTCGCCGGCTTCGGCCAGGATGACTGCCCGGGCTACCCCGTCTGGCGCGAACCGGCGGAATGGCTGGGCGCGGTCGGCAAATACCCGCTGCACATGCTCTCCGACCAGCCCGACCGCCGCCTGCACAGCCAGCTCGACCCGAGCCCCTGGTCCACCGCCGGCAAAATCCAGGGCCGCCAGCCCGTCTCCATGCATCCCGATGACGCCGCCGCCCGCGGCCTCACCGATGGCAGCGTGGTCCGCGTCTTCAACGACCGCGGCGCCTGCCTCGCCGGCCTGCGCGTCACCGCGGACGTCCGCCCCGGCGTGGTGCGCCTCTCCACCGGCGCCTGGTTCGACCCCGATCCCGTGCCCGGCCGCCCGGAGCGCCACGGCAACCCCAACGTGCTGACGCTCGACATCGGCGCCTCCTCACTCTCCCAAGGCTGCATCGCCCAGACCTGCCTGGTCGACATCGAAGCCTGGCGGGAGGAAGTGCCGCGGGTGACCGCCCACGACCTCCCGCTGTTCGTGGAGAGGTAGGCTACATCCAGCCGAGCTGCTTCAACGCCCAGGGAGCGTTCCAGATCTTGGTCATGTGGCTGATCTTGTCGCCGCTGAACTGCATCACATACACATAGTCGGTGCTGGCCGACTTCCCGGTCGGCGGCACCGGCCCGCCCTCGCCGGTATGGGTGCCGTTGAACACGGCATAGGCCGAGATGTTGCTGCGGGCCGCATCAACCGCCCAGGACTTCAGGTCGTAGCTCGCGCCGGGCATGAGCGTCATCAGCCCCTGCATCCAGTTCGCATAATCCGCCAGCGTCTTCACATCGGCCAGCGGTTCGGACTGCGCAGCGAAACTCGCATCGGCCGTGCAATATGGCGCACAGGCGTCCCAGCCCATGCCCGCCTCGCAGGCCTCGAAGAACTTCGTCGCAACCTCATTCATGTCAGACATGTCAGCGCTCCCCCTGAATTGGCCATCGGACCCGGATTGGTTCTTGGCCGGAATCACGCTGCCACGCGAGCGGCCCCGCCCGCAAGCGCTACACGATGGCGGCCGCGTGAAAAGCCGCGATCTCCGCCGCCGAATACCCGCATTCCGCCAGCACCGCATCCGTATGCGCCCCCAGCGCCGGCCCAACCGTATCCAGACGCCCGCCGCCATGCGCCATCTGGAAGCCGCTCCCCATGAAGGAGAGCGGCCCGAACGGCGTCTCCACCGTCTGCAACACCCCGCGCGCCTTGATCTGCGGATGCTCCAGAATCTCCTCGATCCGCCAGATCGAGGCGCAGGGAGCCCCCGCGGCGTTCAACTCCGGCTCCCACGCCTTGGCGTCCTTGGCCGACAGCGCGTGCTCGATGATCGCCCGCAATTCCGGCTCATTGTCCTTCCGCGCAAACCAGTCGATGAAGCGCGGGTCCTCGAAGGTATCTGCCCGGCCGAGCGCGGTCATCAGGCAGCGATATTGCTGCTCGCTGTTCACTGCCAGCAGCAGCCAGCTATCATTGGCGCGGAACAAATTCGCCGTCGGCCGCCGGCTGACCGCCTGGTTGCCGGACTGGTACTGCTTGTGCCCCGCCACCGTCCAATCCGCGACGGGGCCGGAGAGAAACGCCAACGCCGCCTCCAGCATCGACACATCGACGAACTGCCCCGTCCCGGTGTGCCCGCGCTGAAACAGCGCCGCCGAAATGGCGAAAGCCGCGGTCATCCCGGTCAGCACGTCGCACACCGCGAAGCCCGCCCGCATCGGGCCGGTCGCCGGGTCCCCGGTGATCGACATGATGCCGCTCATCGCCTGGATCTTGCCGTCATAGCCGGCCTCGTTGCGATCGGGCCCGCTCTGCCCGAAGCCGGAAATCGCGCAGTAGATCAGCTTGGGGTTGATCGCCGCGAGATCGGCATGGCCGAGCCCAAGGCGGTTCATCACGCCGGGCCGGAAATTCTCCACCACCACATCGGCCTCACGCGCGAGGCGGCGGATAATCTCCCGCGCCTCGGGCTTCTGCAGATCCAGCGTCAGGCTGCGCTTATTGCCGTTGATCGCCATCCACCCCGGCGCCATGCCGCGCTCCGCCCATTCGCGCGACAGCGGCGTGCGGCGGCTGTCCTCGCCCTCCCGCCGCTCCACCTTGACGATGCTGGCGCCGAGCAGGCCGAGCTGAAATGTGCAGTACGGCCCAGCCAGCACCTGCGTGAAGTCGAGAATGCGGACGCCGTCGAACGGTCGGATCATCAGAGTTTCCCTTTTCCCGGACGGACACTGATACCAGACGGCCTTGCTGTCGACTCAGAAGGAAGCACTCCTTTTTTGGAAAAAAAGGAGCAAAAAAACTTCTATCCGGTTGCCGAGTACCGCTCCAAACCATCCCGCTCAGCCAAGCCAACGGCGACGAAGTCGTAAAGTTTTTTTGGTTCTTTTTGTTCACAAAAAGAACACCCTTCCGCCCGTACCATCAGGCAATTTCGGCAAGATACCAGTCAAGATACCGCTGCTCATTGGCCTCCATCGGCGCCAGCGGCCCCGGCTCATAGAACCGCGAGCGCACGCCCCGCGCGGTGTGCTCGATGATGCGCTTGTCGGCCTCGGACGTGATGCGCCACAGCCAGGTGAGCTTTTCCATATCGAAATCCCGCCCCGCCTCGGCATCGCCGCGCACCAGCCACAGCAGCTCCATGTCGCATGTGTCGAGACCCCGCGGCATGAAGCGGTAGATCACCCCATGATCGGGGTAGGACACCAGGAAACTCGCCGGCCCCAGATGGATCGAGGTCACCCCGCCATCATAGCCGGTGAACTTGCCCATCAGCGGCGCCACCGGTGAGCCGTCGGGCGAGCCGGTCTGCACCCCGTCATAGAGCGCGTAACGGAAGCAATCGATCGCCTCCTCCCCCTTGGCAGAAGACCAATGGGTGAGCGTGGCAACCTCGACACCGAGCGCCCGCGTGCGCGCCTCCATCGCCGCATTCAGCTTGGCGATGCGCGGCGCCGGCTGCTCAAGGGCGTGCAGTTTGGAGTATTCGGGGTGGCTCGGGCTGCAATGGTAGCATTCCACGTAGTTCTCAACCGCGAGCTTCCAGTTGGCGTCGAGCGGATAGGTCTCCGCGTGCACCACTTTCGCATCCGCCCAGCCATAGGCCCCGAGCGCCCCATGTAGCGTCGCCTCGACATGCCCGAACGCGACCGGCTCGGCGGCAAAGTTGATGAACAGCGCCCCCTCCACCTCCCGGCAATGGATTTGCCGCAGCCCATGCCCCGCCCGATCGAACTCGGCCGGCATGTGCCGCGCCGAATCCAGGCTGCCATCAAGCGCGTAGGTCCAGCCGTGATAGGGGCAGGCGAACAGGGTAGTATGTCCGGCCTTGGCCGTGCACACCTCGGCCCCGCGATGGCGGCACACATTGAGCAGCGCGCGGATCACCCCGTCCTTGCCGCGCACGATAATCACCGTCTCTTCGCCATAGGTGGTGGTGAAGAAATCCCCGGCCTTCGCCACCTGGCTGGCATGGCCGACGCACAGCCAGTGCCGCAGGAACAGCCGCTCCATGTCATGCGCATACACCGCCGGATCGGCATAAAACCCCCGCACCAACGCCATCCCTTTCTGCTGGGCGGCAAGCAGGGCGGCGACTTCAGGCGGTGCAGGCATGGCAATCCTCGCGGTGCTTTGGCGGGAGATTAGCACGCTGCCGGGGTTCGGGGAGACAGGCACGGCCGGTCTCTCCTTCTCAAACAGGAACCTTTTTTGGTCGCCTTACATCCCGCCCGGATAGGCCGGCCCGCCACCGCCCTCGGGCGTCGCCCAGTCGATGTTCTGGCTGGGGTCCTTGATGTCGCAGGTTTTGCAGTGCACGCAGTTCTGCGCGTTGATCTGCAAGCGCGGCTCCCCCTCCTCGACGCCGACGATCTCATAGACGCCGGCCGGGCAGTAACGCGTCTCGGGGCTGCGATAGCGGTTCCAGTTGAGATCAATCGCTACCGATGGCTTGCGCAGCTGAAGATGAACCGGCTGGTTTTCCTCGTGGTTGGTGTTGGAGATGAACACCGAGGAGTTGCGGTCGAAGGTCAGCTTGCCGTCGGGCTTGGGATAGTCGATGCGTTGCGCGGCATCGGCCTCCATCAGCGTCTCGTTATCGGCATGCGGCAGATGCAGCGTCCAGGGTGCCTTGCCGCGGAACACGTAGGTGTCGATCGCCGCGTTGATCATGCCGCCCCAGAAGCCGAACTTGGCGAAGCCCGGGCGGATGTTGCGCACGCTGTGCAGCTCGTCCCACAGCCAGGATTCGCGCAGTTTCTCGGGGTAGGTGTAGGGCTCCACCGCCCGGTCACCCGCCATCGCCTCGGCCACCGCTTCGGCGGCCAGCATGCCGGATTTCATCGCGGTATGGGTGCCCTTGATCTTCGGCACATTGAGGAAGCCGGCCGTGTCGCCCACCAGGCAGCCACCGGGGAAAGTCAGCTTGGGGAGGGACTGGAAGCCGCCCTCGCTGATCGCCCGCGCGCCATAGGCGATGCGCCGCCCGCCCTCGAAGTTCTTGCGCATCTCGGGATGGGTCTTGAGCCGCTGCATCTCCTCGAAGGGGGAGAGCCAGGGGTTCTTGTAGTCCAGCCCCACCACATAGCCGTAGGAGACCATGTTCTCGCCCCAGTGGTAGAGGAACGAGCCGCCATAGACGTCCGTCGTCACCGGCCAGCCGACGGTGTGGATGATGGTGCCGGGCTTGTGGATCTCCTTCGGCACCTCCCACAGCTCCTTGATGCCGATGCCGTAGGTCTGCGGGTCAACGCCCTTGCGGAGGTTGAAGGTGTCGAACAGCTTCTTGGTCAGGCTGCCGCGGCAGCCCTCGGCGAAGATGGTGTAGGCGGCGCGCAGCTCCATGCCGGGCTGATGGTTGGGGCCGGGCTCACCGTTCTTCTCGATCCCCATGTCGCCGGTGGCGACGCCGACCACGCGGCCATCCTCGATCAGCGTCTCGGCGGCGGCGAAGCCGGGGTAGATCTCCACCCCGAGCGCCTCGGCCTGGGCGCCGAGCCAGCGCACCACGTTGCCGAGCGAGGAGATGTAGTTGCCGTGGTTGTGCAGCGTCGGCGGCGTCGGCAGCTGGATGGCGCCGTTCTTGGTAAGGAACAGGAACCGGTCATCCGCGGCCGGCGTGGTGAGCGGCGCGCCGAGCTCCTTCCAGTCCGGCAGCAGCTCGTTCAGCGAGCGAGGCTCGATCACCGCGCCGGAGAGGATATGGGCGCCGACCTCGCCGCCCTTTTCCACCACGCAGACCGCCGCTTCGGGGGCAAGCTGTTTGAGGCGGATCGCGGCGGCCAGGCCGGACGGGCCGGCGCCCACGATCACCACATCGAATTCCATCTGCTCGCGCACGGCGTCGGCCATATCCGTTCCCTCTGTTCCCGCCCGGACACAGGGGCGTGGAGCACAATCTAGGGGCGGATGCGGCGTTGCGCAAAACCCGCTGGCAAAATATCGCGCGACGGGAAAGGATGCGGCATGGATGCATTGGCGGCATTGCGGCTGCAGCTCGAATGGGGAGCCGACGAGGCGCTCGGCGAACTGCCGGTCGATCGCTTCGCGGCGCCCGCCGCCCGCCCGCATATCGCCGAGGCGCCAAGGCGCGACTCCTCGCCATCCGCCGCCCCGCCAGCGCCAAAGCCGGCTGCCCCGCCGCCGCCCGCCGCCCTGCCAATGCCGGCCCAGCGGGCGCGCGACATCGCGGCGGGGTGCAAGTCGCTGGCTGACCTCCGGGCCGCCTTGGCCGCCTTCGACGGCTGCCCGCTCTCCACCACCGCGACCAACCTGGTGTTCGCCGATGGGAACCCCGCGTCCGGGCTGATGCTGGTCGGCGAAGGACCCGGCGCCGAGGAGGATCGCGCCGGCCTGCCCTTCGTCGGCGCCTCCGGCCAATTTCTCGACCGCATGCTGGCCTCCATCGGGCTCGACCGGAGCGCCTATTACATCACCAACCTCATCCCCTGGCGCCCGCCCGGCAATCGCAACCCGACCGATTCGGAAATCGTGGTCTGCCTGCCCTTCCTGCTGCGCCATATCGCACTGGTGCGGCCGAAGCGGCTGGTGCTGCTGGGCAATATGTCCGTGCAATCCGTGCTCGGCACCAAGACCGGTATCACCCGCATGCGTGGCCGCTGGGTGGAGGCGCACATCGAAGGGCTCACAGCCCCGGTGCCGGCGCTGCCGATGCTGCATCCCGCCTATCTGCTGCGCAACCACGGCGCCAAGCGCGAGGCCTGGGCCGATATGATCGCGCTGCGCCGGGCGCTGGACGAAAACTAGTCGGTTAGCGCCCTACCAGCGCCGCCACCGCTAGATCGGCCGCTAGGCGAGCGCCACGGCGCTCCGGGTCACCCGAGGGATCATACGCGGCAAGGCCGATGCAGCGCAGCGGCACGGCCTGGGCGGCGGCGGTAACGGAGGCCAACAGGGCAGCCCGGCTGGGCCAGTGCGGCGCCGGCGTCAGCGCACCCGGCAGTTCGTCGGGCCCGGCGACGTCGAGATCGATATGCATGTACCAGCCAGGCGCAGCGCCGGCGCGCGGTGCTAGCAGGGCGGCAGTGCGGGCATCAGCGTCCGCCCCCATCGCATCGGCATCGAGCCGCGCGATCGGGTTGGCGCTGAGGGCTGCCTCCTCCTCCACATCGAGGTCAGAGGCGCCGATCAGCGCCGCGGCCTCGGCCAGCACCGGGGCAGCGAGCCCGGCGGACTCGCGCCAGTCATCGAATTCCCAGCCGAGACACACGGCATAGGGCATGCCGCCGAGCAGCCCGGTGCCGGTGGTGGCCAGCGTGTGCATGTCGCCATGCGCGTCATACCACACGATCCCCGCCGTCCCGCAGGCTTTGGCCACCCCGCCGGCGGGGCCAACCGCCTGGGTGCAATTGCCCTGCAACACCATCGGCATCGCCCCCTCCCCGATCGCCGCCGCCACCGCATCCGACACCATGGCAGCGATAACGCCGAGATTGGTGACCGGATCGCGGGTGCGCCGCTCACGGGGGAAGACGATCTCCACCGGTTCGGCGACGGTATGGCCGTTTTGCCGGAGAGTATCGGCGAGCCCGCCAGCCATCATCGCTGCGGGGCCTTTCGCGGCGCCCCAGCGGGCGACGTCTCCGGCGTAGGGGACCAGAATGGGGATGATATGCATTGCGATGCTCGGACGTTCTGGACCGTACTATAGGTGGCAGGCGGTGGCGGCGGCAATCCGGCGTAACCCCCGTCAGCCGAAGGCGCGCATCACCGCCGCCCAATCCTCGATCGCCGCCTCCTGCCCGGGGGTCAGCTGCACGGTGAACTGGGTGTAGCCGGCATCGCGCAGCCGGCCGACGCGTTCCACCAGCGCGTCGCGCGTGCCGGTGAAGGTGGTGCGGCGGATCAGCTCCGGGGTGATGAAGCGGCGCTCCTCATCCTTCACCACCATGAGATGGCCGCGATGGTTCTCGATCCAAGGCGCGTCGGCGGGGGTGAAGCCGCGGGCCATGGCGACGTAGCCGGCGACCTCGTCGGCCACTTCCACGGGGATCGGGGAGGTGTTGGGCAGGCCCGAGAGCGCCTCGTCAGCGGCGCGGTGCAGCAGCACGGCGGCACGGGGGCCGGCCTGGGCGATCGCACGTGGGCTATCGAGCGCCTCGCCGGGGGCGAGTACGCAGCCAAGCGCGAAGGCCACGGCGCCGAGCCCGCCCGCATCCCGCCCGGAGGCGGCCCAGGCGGCGCGCATGCCCTCCATCGCCTTGGCGCCGCCCGCCTCGTCACCCACGAAGTTGATCCAGCCGGCGCCGAGCTTCGCCGTCAGCGCCATCGCCTTGGGGCCATAGGCGGAGAGGTGGAGCGCGACCGGGTCGGTGGTGTTGATCAGGCCGAGTTCGGGGTTGAGGAAGCGGATTTTGCGGCGCTGACCCTCGATGCTGGTCTCCACCATCTCGCCGCGCATCAGCGCCATCACCACGCGGATATATTCGGCCATTTCGCTGAGCTTGATCGCGCCGAGCCCCATGGCGCGCCGCCCGGTGAACCCGGTGCCGACGCCGAAATCGATCCGCCCGGGAGCGAGCTTGTTGAGTGAGGCGAAGGCGTTTGCGGTAACGGCGGCGATGCGGTTGGAGGGGATCAGCACGCCGGTGCCGAGGCGGATGCGGCTGGTCTTCACCGCCGCCGCGCCCATCGCGACGAAGCAATCCGCGCTCAACATTTGCGTGTCGTAGAACCAGGCGTGGCTGAAGCCGAGCTCTTCCGCCCTGGCGGCGACTTTCCATGAGTCCGCGTCGGTTGCGAGCGCGATGCCGAATTGCATTTCGATTTCTCCCTGGGCGTTGCCGCCGATGCTTCGCGCAGAAGCGGCCTTCGCGCAATGCGGGGCGGCGCTTTACCACCGGTTAGACATTCTCGGGCTAGGTGCCCTGCATGAGCCGAACGGAGATGGCAATGGCCGAACTTGACCAGGGCATCGAGGCGCGCCTGCGCGAGGCCGTGCGTGCCGAAACCGAGCCCGGATTTGCCGCGCTGCATCGCCTTGTTGACCGGCGGATCGCCGAGCTGAGCGCCGAGTTGCACGGCGCGGTGCAGCTGATGGACTACAGCGAGGCCAATCTGGCCGACAAAATCGCCAAGGTGCAGGAGCAGATCGCCAGCGTTGTCGCCGCGCCCAGCCAGGAGGCGCGCAATAGCGGGCTTGAGCTCGAATCGATCATCCAGATGACCGAGGCCGCCGCCAACCGCATTATGGAGGCCGCCGAAGCGATCGATGACTGGGTGCGCAGCGGCGCGCGGGACGCTGAGGGCGCCGCCGAGGTCAGCGACAAGATCAACGCGATTTTCGAGGCCTGTGCCTTCCAGGACCTCACCAGCCAGCGGGTGCGCCGGGCGATCGAGCATCTCGAGCGGGTGGAGACCGTGCTGGGTGGCATGATCGAACCAGGCGCACCGGCGCCGACGCCGATCGACGCGCCGGTGCCCTTCGTCCATCACCCCTCCCGCGGGCCGGATCTGCCGCAGGATGATATCGACCGGCTGCTTGCCTAAACGGTGGCCATGATGAACAGGCGGCGGAACGGCAGCAGCGTGGTACCATCGGCGCGGCGCGGGTATTCGGGGCGAAGCGCGGCCGCATAGGCGGCGAGGAAGTCTGGCCGCATATCCGCCGGCAGGCGATCGAGGAAGGGCTTCAGGCTGGTGCCCATGGCCCATTGCACCACGGCGTCCTCGCCGGTCAGCACGTGGAGATAGGTGGTCTCCCAAATATCCAGCCTGGCCACGATGGGCCGCAGAATGTCGTAGTACTCTCCGGGTTCGAGGATGGCACGTGCGGCGTCGACATCGGCGAGCAGGCCGGCCCAGGGGCCATCGGCGGCGACCTGTTGCTGCAACCGGCGCAGCGGCGCGTTGTGCATCGCCGGCATCTGCACCGCGAGCACGCCGCCCGGGGCCAACTGGCCGACGAGACGGGGGAACAGCGCCGCATGCCCGCCGCGCCAATGCAGCGCCGCGTTGGAATAGATCAGATCGACCGGCGCCGCCGGGGTCCAGGTGGAGAAATCCCCAAGTTCGAACCAGCAGGTGGGTGCTGCGGCGCGCGCCCGCTCCAGCATCGGCGCCGAGCCGTCGATGCCCAGCACCGAGGCCGCGGGCCAGCGCCGCGCCAGGATGGCGGTGACGTTGCCGGGCCCGCAGCCGAGATCGACGATGCTGGCGGGTTGCGCGAGGTCGACCCGGGCCATGAGATCGAGCCCCGGGCGGAGGCGCTCATCGCTGTAGCGCAGGTATTGCCTAGGGTCCCACTCCATGGCGCTAGGCGGTGCCAATAATGCGCTTGGCGTCCGTCGCGGCGCTGCGGCAGGTCGCGGTCGCCTGGTCCATGGCGCGGGAGATCGCCTCGGCGATGTCGCGCACCGCGGGGTCGGCGTGGGATTCGAGCCGCTCGGTCATCAGCATAGCCGGCGAGAGGGCGCCGCGAATGTCGTGCGTGGTGCGGCTGAGCACGCCGGCGAGGTCCGCCGCTCTGGTGTCTTCGGGCGGCGCAGGTGGCTCGGGGGCTGGTCCACGTCGCAGCACGGCGATCCCCCAGCCGGCTGCGAGGCCAACCAGCAGGGCGAGGACGGGGACGATAATATCAGCCATGCCGGCGATCCTTGCTGAACGCCCAGCGGGCAAACCACGGCCCGCCCCGCCCCGTCAAGGTAAGCGCCCCGTCAAGGCAAGCGGGCGAGCAGGCCGACCAGCCACTTTGTCCGCGCGGCGAACAGGCTTGGGGTGAAGAAGGTGCCGGCCGCGCGTTTCGGCGCCTCGGCGAGGGTGGGGTAGGGCACGATCATGCCGGCCGCCGCCGAAAGCGGGATGGCGCGGGCGATCGCCAGCGTCCAGGTGCCGATCATTTCGCCGGCATGCGGCGCCAAGATGCCGGCACCAAGAATGCGGCCACGCGGCGTGACGACGAGCTTTACCCTGCCCTCGGTGCGCCGCTCGGCCTGGGCGCGGTCATTATCGTGCAGTGGCCAGAACAGGACCTTTACTTCATGCCCCGCTGCCCGCGCTTCGGCCTCGGTCAGGCCGGCCTGGGCGAGCTCCGGCGCGCAGTAGGTGACGCGCGGCAGGCTCGCATAGTCGAGCTTGGCCGGTAGGCGGAACATCGCACGGCGCACGACGATGCCGGCGTGATAGGCGCAGACATGGGTGAAGGTGCGTGGCCCGATGCCGACGGGATCGGCAATGTCGCCGGCGGCGTAGACGCGGCGGTTGGTGGTGCTGCGCAGCCCGGCATCGGTCACCACCCCTAGCCGGGAGGCGGCCACACCGCCTGCCTCCAGCCCCAGCGTCTCGATATTGGGCCGCCGCCCGGTCGCCACCAGCAAATGGCTGCCGGCGATGCGCCGCCCGTCGGCCAGCGTCACCACCGGCCCCGGAGCGACGGCGGTGACGGCTTCGCCCTCGATGATGGTCACGCCATCGCGCAGCAGCGCCGTGCGCAGCCCGTCCGCGAGTTCCGGCTCGTCGCGCCCGGCGATGCGGGTGGCCTCGATGACGGTGACCTGGCTGCCGAGCAGGGCGAAGGCCTGCGCCATCTCAAGCCCGATCGGTCCGCCACCGAGCACCAGGAGATGGGAGGGCTGCTCGGCGTGGCCCCACAGACTTTCGTTGGTGAGGAACGGCACCGAGTCGAGGCCGGAGATCGGCGGGATGGCGGCGCGCGCCCCGGCGGCGATGACGATGCGCCGCGCGGTGAGCCGTCGCCCGGCGACCTCCAGCGTGTCGGCGGCGGTGAAGCGGGCTTCACCCTGGATCACCTCGGCACCAAGCCCGGTATAGCGCTCCACGCTGTCGGCCGGCGCGATGTTGGCGATCACGCCATGGACATGCGCCCAGACCTTCGCCCAATCGACCACGGGGGTGGCGGTGATGCCGAAGCGACTCGCATCGCGGGCATCCTGCACAGCATGGGCGGCGGCGAGCAGGGCCTTGCTCGGCACGCAGCCGGTGTTGAGGCAATCGCCTCCCATGGTGCCGCGCTCGATCAGCGCGGTCCGCAGGCCGAGCTGGGCGGCCACATTGGCGACCGATAGACCGGCGGCGCCGGCGCCGATGACGGCGATATCGAAATCCGGCCTCATAGGGCGTCGCGCCCTTTCCAGGCGCGCCATCCGACCGGCAGCAGCGCCAGTGCGGCCAGGCCGAGCAGCGGCAGCAGCACGCCGGGCGTGAAGATCACCGTCAAATCCGGCCGCCCGCCTGCCGCTAATACGCCACCAATTCCGGCGCCGAGCGACGCATAGACGGTGGTGGCGGGGATGATGCCGATGGCGGTGGCGAGCGCGAAGGGGGCGAGTCGCACGCCGAGGAGGGCAGGGGCGAGGTTCACCAGCCAAAACGGGATCACCGGGATCAGTCGCATCGCCAAGATGTAGGAGAAGGCGTTGCGTTGCAGCCCGGCGCGGAAACGCTCGATGAACGGCCCGGCGCGGGCGGCCAGCATGGGGGCGAGAGCGGTGCGCGCGGCGGTGAAGATCAGCACCGAGCCGGTGGTTGCTCCGGTCACCGTCAGGATCGCGCCCAGCCACCAGCCGAACAGCAGCCCGCTCGCCACCGTCAGCACAACCGCGCCGGGGAAGGACACTGCCACGGCGGCGGCATAGAGACCGATGAAGGAGGCCGCGGCGGTTGCGGGGTTGGCCGCGATGCTGGCGCGCAATGCCGCCTCATGGGCGGTGAGCGAGGCCCAGTTCAGTTCGTTCTGCAGGCCGAGAGCATAAGCGAGGCCAAGCACGGCAATCACCGGCAGCAGCGGCCAGAAGCGGAGGAAGGTGTGCATGGCCGGGGTGTAGCAGGGTTGTGCGCGGTGACACAGGCCAAGGTTGACGGCCACCCGGCGGCGCCCCTATAAGCCGCGGCCTGCAACGGGGCCTGGTGATCGGGCCCCGCGCGCGCTTATTCAAGCGCGCGATCCATGTCAGCCCGGAGAGTGTCGTGAAGCGCACCTATCAACCCTCGAAGCTCGTTCGCAAGCGCCGTCACGGCTTCCGTACCCGTATGGAGACTGTCGGCGGCCGGAAGGTGCTGGCCAACCGCCGCGCCAAGGGCCGCAAGCGCCTCTCTGCTTGATTTTCGGGAGCGTGATGTCATGGCGCCCGCATCGCCGGGCCGCCTGAAGCGCCGCGCCGAATTTCTCCGCGTCGCCGCCAAGGGACGCAAGGCGCCGGTGCATGGGCTGGTGCTTCAGGCACTCACCCGTGACGACGGCGAACCCGCCCGAGTCGGTTTTACGGTGACCAAGAAGGTCGGCAATGCTGTGGTGCGCAACCGCACCCGGCGCCGCCTCAAGGAAGCCGCGCGGCTGCTGCTGCAGGCCGAGCCGATTTCTGGCGCCGATATCGTGATCATCGGGCGCGACAGCACCCGCAAGCGCGATTTCCTCGATCTGCAGGACGATCTCCGCCGCGCCCTGCGCAAGACCGGTATCTCGCATGCGGGCTAGTGCGATCCCCGCGACCGTGCTGGCCGGCACCGTGCGCGCCTATCAGTTGACGCTGCGCGGCGTGATCGGGGCGCAATGCCGCTTCGAGCCGAGTTGCAGCCACTACGCGATCGAGGCTCTGCACACCCACGGCGCATTGCGCGGCTCGGCGATGGCCGCGCGGCGCATCCTGCGTTGCAATCCATGGCATCCCGGCGGCTACGACCCGGTCGCCCCGCTCTCCCCATCCCCCCAGGAACGGACGGCACTCTAGATGGACCAAAAACGCCTGTTCCTCGCGATCGCCCTTTCGATCGCGATTCTCCTCGGCTTCCAGTTCCTGATGCCACCGGCGCCGAAGCCGGCCGTGGCGCCCATCGCGGCGACGACTCCGGCCGCCGGCACGTCTTCGGCCGCGGCACCGGCCTCCGGCGTGCCGGGCAACACCGCGCCCGTGGCCGCCGCCGCCGCCGCGCCGCTCGAAGTCCCCAGAGTGAAATTCACCGCCCCGCGCGTGCAGGGCAGCGTGAGCCTGCTCGGTGCCCGGCTCGACGATCTCGTGCTGCGCGACTATCGCGAGACCATCCAGCCCGAGGCCAAGCAGGTCCGCCTGCTCGAACCGCGCGGCGGCAAGGAGCCGACCTTCGTGCAGTTCGGCTGGACCGCCGCCGAGGGCAGCGGCGTTGCCGTGCCGGACGAGGATAGTATCTGGACCCCCTCGGGCGAACTCGCGCCTGGCCAGAAGCTCACCCTCTCCTGGGACAACAAGGCGGGCGTGATCTACGAACTCGTCCTCGGCGTCGATGCCAATTACCTTTTCGCCGTCGAGCAGCGGGTGCGCAACACCAGCGCCAAGCCCGTCTCGCTTTATCCCTGGTCGCGCGTGCGGCGTGACTACACGCCGGTCACCGCCGGCTACTACGTGCTGCACGAGGGCATGCTCGGCGTGCTTGACGGCAAGCTGCATGACGACGATCTCACCTACGCCAAGGTGAAGGAAAAGGGCGAGAAGTCCGCCGGGCTCGCGCTTGGGCTGAAGGGCGTGAGCGGCTGGGCCGGCATCACTGATAAGTATTGGCTGACGGCGCTGGTGCCGGACAAGGGCGCCAAGCAGGATCTCGCCTTCCGCTACGTCGCCGGCGGGGCAGGCGGCTATCAGGTCGATTTCCTTGCCGTCGATCCCACCGCGATCGCCCCCGGCGCCTCCGCATCCAGCACCGCGCGGGTGTTCGCCGGGGCCAAGGAAGTGCACCTGCTCGACACCTATGAGAAGGTCGAAGGGATCGTCAATTTCGACAAGGCGGTGGATTTCGGCTGGTTCTACTTCCTCACCAAGCCGTTCTTCTACGCGATCGACTGGATCTACGGTCAGGTCGGCAATTTCGGCGTGGCGATCCTGATCTTCACGACGCTGATCAAGGGCCTGTTCTTCCCGCTGGCCAACAAGTCCTACCGCTCCATGGCCAAGATGAAGGAACTTGGCCCGAAGATGACCATCCTGCGGGAGCAGTACAAGGACAACCAGCAGGAACTCCAGAAGAAGATGATGGAGCTCTACCGCACCGAGAAGGTCAACCCGGCCTCCGGTTGCCTGCCCATCTTCATCCAGATCCCCGTGTTCTTCAGCCTCTACAAGGTGATCTTCGTCACCATCGAGATGCGCCACGCGCCGTTCTTCGGCTGGATCAGGGACCTTTCCTCGGTTGATCCCACCAACATCTTCAACCTGTTCGGCCTGATCCCCTTCGACCCGACGACGCTGCCAATGTTCGGCTCCATGCTGCATCTCGGCGTCTGGCCGGTGCTGATGGGCTTCACCATGTATTTCCAACAGCGGCTCAACCCGCCGCCGCCCGATCCGGTGCAGGCCAAGCTGTTCCAGTACATGCCGATCCTGTTCACCTTCATGATGGGCAGCTTCCCGGCCGGGCTCGTGATCTACTGGAGCTGGAACAACCTGCTGACCATCGCTCAGCAGTCCTACATCATGAGCCAGGCGAAGCGGGCCAAGCCGGCAAAGGCCTGACGTGCTGGACCCGCAGGAAGAGTTCGACCCCGAAGCCGCCCGCCTCGCCGCCCTCGAGGCGGGGCGGCTGCTGTTCGCGTCCGAATGCAATTTCTTCTTCGCCGCCCAGCGACTCGACCAGCTGCCCCCGCCGGGCAAGCCGGAGATCGCCTTCGCCGGGCGTTCCAATGTCGGCAAGTCTTCGCTGGTCAACGCGTTGACTGGGCGGAACACGCTGGCGCGCACCTCCTCGACGCCGGGGCGTACCAAGCAGCTCAATTTCTTCGATCTCGGCAACCGCCTCGTGCTGGTCGACATGCCCGGCTACGGCTACGCCCAGGCCGCCAAATCCGTGAAGGAGGACTGGCAGGGGCTGATGTTCCAATACCTGCGCGGCCGCCCCACCCTCCAGCGCGTCATCCTGCTGCTCGATGCCCGCATCGAGGTGAAGGAGAGCGATCTCGCGGTGATGGACCTGTTCGACAAGGCGGCCGTGCCCTACCTCGTCGTGCTCACCAAGGCCGATGGCGCCAGGCCCTCCGTGCTGCGGGCCAAGCAGGAAGAAGCCGGTGCATTGGCTCGTAAACACCCGGCGGCGATGATGGAAATTGTCACCACCTCCAGCGAAACCGGTCTCGGCATCCCCGAACTCCGCGCCGAACTGGCTGCACTCGCGGCTGCGTAGGCCGGGGGGGCCTATCATAAAGTTAGGCAAGGGGCGCTGCCCCTTGACCCCGCTGGGGGCTGGAGCCCCCAAATCCGCATCAGTTTAATGAGCGGCCGAAAGAGGCGGGCTTATTCCGCGTAGTCGACCGCGACGTCCTCGAATCCGGAGAAACGGATGCGCACCTTCGCGGTCGGGCCCACTCGATTGGCGCCGGACCACGAGCCGCAGGTGACGAACTGCCCGGCCTTGAGCCCGCCGGCCCACACCGCGCCCTCATTGGCCATCCACTGCACCTGCGCCACCAAATCCCCGGCGGGGTGCCCGGTGCGGCTGGCATCAAGCGCGCCGTCGACATGCTGTTCCATGCTGACGGCGGCGAGATCGATCACCTGCCAATCCGTCCGCCCCGGCCCGTAGATCAGCCCGCCATGGGACTGGGTGTCGGCGATGTTGCTGAAGATATCGACGGCCTTGGGCTCGATGTAGCGGGATTCGCAGGCTTCCATCACCGGGTGGATGGCGGTGATGCAGGCGATGATTTCCGCACGGGTATAGGGGGTGGCGCGGGGCGGCAGGTCCTTGCCGATGCGCGCGCAGAGCTCGGCCTCGATGGCGCGGATCGCCTGCTTGCCCGGCCGCAGCGTGGCCGGCGCCGCTTCGATGCCGCTGGCCGGCAGCGGGCCGCACATCGGGGCAGAACCGTCAGTTCCGAAGGGCGAGACCTTCCAGCCGCCGATCGCGCCAAGCTCGGCGGCCACCTTGTGCTGGATCGCATAGGCCGCGGCACGGTCAGCCGGCTTCACCGCACCCGGCAGGTCGGCGAGGCGCTTTGCGGGATCGCGGCGCGCGGC
The DNA here is from genome assembly GCA_903865895.1 of uncultured Rhodospirillales bacterium. Classification (GTDB taxonomy): domain Bacteria; phylum Pseudomonadota; class Alphaproteobacteria; order Acetobacterales; family Acetobacteraceae; genus CAIYPH01. The sequence continues at coordinate 38,943 of CAIPLM010000075.1, forward strand.
GAGCAGGAGGGCGGCGGCCTGGGCGGCGGTATCGGACATGGTTGGGTTCCCCGGGGAAATGTTGAGCGGACCTAAGCATCCGGCGGCGGGCTTGTCCAACCGAGGCGGCCGGTCCAGATAGCAGCGACGACGGCGAGTGAGGCAACAATGAGCGACGGCGTGTTTTTCGAGGACCTGGCGATCGGCATGTCGGCCAGCATGGGCAAGACCATCACGGAAGCGGATATCCTGATGTTCGCCGCCGTCAGCATGGATACCAACCCCGTGCACCTCAACGCCGAGGTGGCAGCCGCCTCGCAATTCAAGGAGCGCATTGCCCACGGCATGCTCTCGGCCGGGCTGATCAGCGCCGTGCTTGGCACGCGCCTGCCGGGGCCGGGCACCATCTATCTGGGCCAGACGCTGCGCTTCCGCCGCCCGGTGAAGATCGGCGACACCGTCACCGCGACCTGCGAGGTGACCGCGCTCGATGCCGCCAAGAGGCAGGCGACGATGAAGACGGTCTGCACGGTGGCGGGCAAGACGGTGATCGAAGGCGAGGCGGTGGTGCTTCCACCCTCCCGGAGCTGACGCGATGAGTATCGCCCTGCATCGGGACTGGCGCGGCCTGCCGGACACTGCGCGCGGCGCCGTGGTCGCGCTGGGGAATTTCGACGGTGTGCACACCGGCCACGCCCATCTGCTGCGCATCGCCCATGGCGCGCGGCCGGATGCGGCGCTCGCGGTGCTGACCTTCGAGCCGCATCCCCGCGAGGTGTTCCGCCCGGACGACCCGCCCTTCCGACTCACGCTCTCGGCCGAACGCGCGGCGGCGCTGGCGGCGCTCGGGGTGGCGCATGTCTATGAGCTGGCATTCGACGACGCGTTTAGCCGAATGTCGGCCGATGCCTTCGTGACTGACGTGCTGCATGCCGGGCTCGGTGCGCGGCATCTGGTGTGCGGGCCAGACTACGCCTTCGGCCACCGCCGCGGCGGCAACGCCACCTTTCTCGCCGAGCGGGCGGCGGCGCTCGGCATTGGGCTGACCGTGGTGCCGCCGCTCAGCGATGCCGGCGGGCAGATTTCCTCCTCCGGCATCCGCCGCGCGTTGCAGGATGGCTATCCCGAGCGCGCCGCCGCCCATCTCGGCCGCCCCTGGGCGATCCGCGGCGTAGTGGCGCATGGCGATAAGCGTGGCCGCACCATCGGTTTCCCCACCGCCAATATCGCGCTTGGCCGCCATATCGAGCCCGCGCGCGGCGTCTACGCCGTGACGGTGACGCTGCCCGATGGGCGCGTGGTCCACGGCGCCGCCAATATCGGCCGCCGCCCGACGGTGAATGCCGGGCCGGAGAGCCGGCTCGAGGTGAACCTGTTCGACTTCACGGGCGATCTCTACGGCCAGGAGCTCTCGGTCGCGCTGCACGCCTTCCTCCGCCCGGAGCAGAAATTTTCTGGCCTCGACGAGCTCAAGGCTCGCATAGCAGCCGATTGCCAGGAGGCGCGGCGGATTCTTGACCGCGTGGCCCCGCTCTCCGCATAGTCATTCCCATGTATGGGTTTATAGAGGCGCGAATTATACGCCCGGCGGTTCGCTAGAACGCCGGGACATCACGCACGCCTTTCCCCTGACGCGGCAGATCGCCGCACGAGATCATCATGAGCGAAACACGAGACTACCGCGACACCGTCTTCCTGCCGGCGACGCCCTTCCCCATGCGCGGCGATTTGCCGAAGAAGGAGCCGGCGATCCTCGCCCGCTGGGCCAAGATGGGCATCTGGGAGCGCATCCGCGCCAATTCCAAGGGCCGCACCAAGTTCATCCTGCATGACGGCCCGCCCTACGCCAACGGCAACCTCCATATCGGCCACTCCCTGAACAAGGTGCTGAAGGACGTCATCAACCGCGGCCGCCAGATGTCGGGCTTTGACGGCTACTACATCCCGGGCTGGGACTGCCATGGCCTGCCGATCGAGTGGAAGATCGAGGAGGAATACCGCAAGTCCGGCCGCGACAAGGATGCGGTGCCGATCCTGCAATTCCGCGCCGAATGCCGCGCCTATGCCCAGCATTGGCTGTCCGTGCAGCGCGACGAATTCCAGCGCCTCGGCGTGTTCGGCGCCTGGGATGAGCGCTACGCGACGATGGACCTGCCCTCCGAGGCGGCGATTGCCGGCGAGATCGGCAAGTTCCTCCTCAACGGCGCCCTGTTCCGCGGCCTGCGCCCGGTGATGTGGTCGCCGGTGGAGAAGACCGCGCTGGCCGAGGCCGAGATCGAGTACCACGATCACACCAGCGACACCATCTTCGTGCGCTTCCCTGTCCTCTCGTCCAACGTCGCCGAGCTGCGCGATGCCGCGGTGGTGATCTGGACCACCACGCCATGGACCATGCCGGGCAACCGCGCCATCGCCTACGGCGAGGAGATCGACTACGCCGTCGTGCGGGTGGACAGCGTGAAAGACGGCTCGCTCGCCCGCGCCGGCGAGCGCATCCTCGTCGCGCTCGCCTTGCTGCCGCAGGTCTGCGAGGCCACCGGGATCGCCACCCACCACGTGCTGCACGTGCATAAGGGAGCGGAACTCGCCGGCACCGTCACCGCCCACCCGCTGCGCGGAAAGGGCTATGAGTTTGACGTGCCGCTGTTTGCCGGCGATTTCGTCACCACCGAGGCCGGCACCGGGCTGGTGCATATCGCGCCGGGCCATGGCGAGGACGATTTCCACCTCGGCCGCGCCCATGGCATCGAGGTGCCGGAGACGGTTGGCGATGACGGCACCTACAACCCCTGGGTGCCGATCTTCGCCGGGCATCACGTCTACAAGGCCGCCAACCCCGTCTGCGCCGCGCTGACCGAGGCTGGCGGGCTGCTGGCGCGCGGCAAGCTCGTCCACTCCTACCCGCATTCCTGGCGCTCCAAGGCCCCCCTGATCTTCCGCGCCACGCCGCAATGGTTCATCCGCATGGACGGACCGGAAGACATTCGCGGCCTCGCCCGCAAGGCGATCGCCGAGACCGATTTCGTGCCCGCCGCCGGCCGCACCCGCCTCGATTCGATGATCGCCGCCCGGCCGGACTGGTGCATCTCGCGCCAGCGCGCCTGGGGCGTGCCGATCGCCGTCTTCGTCGAGAAATCCACCGGCATCCCGCTGCGTGACCCCGAGGTGGTGAAGCGCATCGTCGACGTGTTCACCGAGGAAGGGGCGGATGCCTGGTATTCCTCGCCGCCGTCGCGCTTCCTCGGCCAGGGCCGCAACCCCGACGATTTCGAGCAGGTGATGGACATCGTCGACGTCTGGTTCGAGTCCGGCTGCACCCACGCCTTCGTGCTGGAGCAGCGCGGCCTGCCCTGGCCGGCCGACCTGTATCTCGAGGGCACCGACCAGCATCGCGGCTGGTTCCATTCCTCGCTGCTGGAAGGCGTCGGCACCCGCGGCCGCGCGCCGTTCAAGGCGGTGCTGACCCACGGCTTCACGCTCGACGAGCAGGGCCGCAAGATGTCGAAGTCCCTCGGCAACACCACCGCGCCGCAGGAGGTGTGGGACAAGTATGGCGCCGACATCCTGCGTCTCTGGGTGATGCACACCGACATCACCGAGGACCAGCGGATCGGGCCCGAGATCCTCAAGCAGACCGCCGAACTCTACCGCCGCCTGCGCAACACGCTGCGCTGGCTGCTCGGCAGCCTCGACGGGTTCACCCCCGCCGAACGTTTGCCCGAGGCCGAAATGCCGGACCTCGAGCGCTGGGTGCTGCACCGGATGTGGGAAATCGACGCGCAGGTGAAGGGCGCGGTCGACAGCCATGACTGGGCCGGCCTCTACCCCGCCATCCACGCCTTCTGCACCACTGACCTCTCGGCCTTCTACTTCGACATCCGCAAGGACGCGCTCTACTGCGACCGGCCGGACAGCATCCGCCGCCGCGCCGCCCGCACCGTGCTCGACCATCTGCACCGCTGCCTCTGCACCTGGCTCGCCCCGGTGCTGGTGTTCACCGCCGAGGAGGCCTGGACGGCGCGCTTCGGCGAGGAGACCAGCGTGCATCTGCAGGATTTCGTCGAGGTGCCGGCCCGCTGGCGCGACGACGCGCTGGCGGAGCGCTGGGCAACCATCCGCGCCCGCCGCTCCGCCGCCACCACGGCGCTGGAAGCAATGCGCCGCGATGGCAAGATCGGCGCCTCGCTCCAGGCCAGCGTCACGCTCGGCCTGCCGGAGGCCGAGGAGGGGCTGCTCTCATCCGCCGAATGGGCCGAGGTGCTGATCGTCTCGGAAGCCAGGCAGGCGCGCGCCGCCGAAGCCACGGTGGAGACCGGCCTCGCGCCGGGTGAGAAATGCGCCCGCTGCTGGAAAATCCTGCCCGAGGTCGGCCGCGTGCATGCCCATCCCACACTGTGCCTGCGTTGCACGGATGCGGTGGAGGCAGGGTGAGCCGAAACGGGCGCTTCACCATCGGCCTTGCCGCCCTGGCCATCACACTGGTGGCGGACCAGGCGAGCAAGGATTGGGTGCTGAACGGGCTGCGCCTGCCCGATCTCGGTTCGGTGCCGGTTTTCCCCGGCCTCAGCCTCACCATGGTGTGGAACCATGGCATCACCTTCGGCCTGCTCAGCAGCAGCGAGACCTGGGGTGGGCTGGTGCTGGCGGTGGTGGCACTTGGCGTGGTCGCCGCCCTCGGCGCCTGGATGTGGCGGGCCGAGCGGACCGGCGTGGTGCTGGCCCTCGGCGCGGTGGCCGGCGGCGCGATCGGCAATGTGATCGACCGGCTGCGCTTCGGCGCTGTGGTCGATTTCCTCCACGCCTATGCCTGGGGCTGGTCGTGGTATGTGTTCAACGTCGCCGATGCGGCGATCGTCTGCGGCGTCGCCGCCCTGGTGATCGACGGAATGCTTCATCCCGACCGCCTTGCCGCGGCGCGGCCGGAGAAGTAAGACAGCATCATGCGCTCCATCTCCACGCCGCTTCTGCTCTGCACCCTGCTCAGCCTCGCCGGCTGCGGCGGCAGTGACCTCGCCCGTTCCTTCGGTCTCACCCGCGATGCGCCAGACGAATTCCTGGTGACGCCGCGCGCGCCGCTGGCGATGCCGCCCAGCTACGTGCTGGCCCGCCCGCAGCCCGGCGCGCCGCGCCCGCAGGAGCTAACCGCGCGCAACGCGGCTGAAGCCACCCTCACCCAGTCCACCGCCAGCATCTCCGGCACGATGACGCCCGGCCAGATGGCCCTGCTGCAGGCCGCCGGCCCGCAGCCGCCCGCCGATATCCGCGCCCAGGTGAACCGCCAGGCCGGTATGGACGATCCTGCGCCCGGCTTCGTCGAGAAGCTGCAATTCTGGCTGCTCCCCAAGGAGCCCGGCGTGATCGTCGATCCCAATGTCGAGGCCCAGCGCCTGCGCGAGAACGCCGCCCTCGGCAAAAGCGTGCAGGACGGCGAGACCCGCATCATCATGCCGAAGCGCAAGAGCATCTTCGGCTTCTGATACCGACCCGCCTTTGAATTTCCAGCAGCGCCGCAGCCTCTGCCGCGCTATTCTGGCCGCATGAACAGCGAATCCGTCCTCTCCGGCACCTGGAGCCGCCTCGTGGCGCTGGCCGCCCGCCCCGGCGCCCGCGCCATCCGCGCCCGCTTCGCGGCTGACCCCGCCCGCCCCCGCCGCTTCAGCGCGGCCCATGGCGACATGCTGCTGGATTTCTCCAAGACCGCGATCGACGGCGAGGCGCTGGTCGGCCTGCTTGACCTCGCGCATGCCGCCGATCTCGACGGGTTCCGCCGCCGCCTGTTCGCGGGTGCCATGGTGAACACCACCGAACACCGCGCCGCCATGCATATGGCGCTGCGCTCCCGCGCGACGGACCGGCTGCACGCCAGCACCGCCGCCGGGCAGGAGGACGCCAGCGCGATCGCCGCCCATGAGCGCGCGCTGATGCAGCGCTTCGTCGCCGGCGTGCATGACGGCTCGATCCACGGCGCCACCGGCGAGGCCTTCGACACCGTAGTGAATGTCGGCATCGGCGGCTCCGATCTCGGCCCGCTGATGGCGACCGAGGCGCTGACCATGGCGCATGGCGGCGTGCTGCACGCCCGCTTCCTCAGCAATGTCGATGGTACCGGCGCCGCGGCGATCATGCGGGAGCTCGACCCCGAGCGCACCCTCATCCTGGTCGCCTCGAAGACCTTCACCACCGACGAAACCATGACCAACGCGCGCGCGCTCCGCGCCTGGATCGCCGACAGCCTGGGCGAGGCGGCGGTGGCGAGCCACTTCGCCGCGCTCTCCACCAACCTCAAGGCGGTTTCCACCTTCGGCATCGCCGATGACCGGGTGTTCGGCTTCCGTGACTGGGTGGGCGGGCGGTTCTCGCTGTGGTCGCCGGTCGGGCTCTCCATCGCGCTCGCCGCCGGGTGGGAGCCGTTCGAGGCCCTGCTCGAGGGCGGGCGGGATATGGACGCACATTTCCGCAGCGCCGATTTCGCCGACAACCTGCCGGTGCTGCTCGCTTTGGTCGGCATCTGGCACGTCAACGCCATGGGCTACGGCAACCAGGCCGTGCTCGCCTATGACGACCGGCTGCGCCGCTTCCCGGCCTTCCTCCAGCAGCTGGAGATGGAGAGCAACGGCAAGTCGATCGGGCTCGACGGCCAGCCCGCCGCGAGCCGCACCTGCCCGGTGATCTTCGGCGAACCCGGCACCAACGCCCAGCACAGCTTCATGCAGCTGATCCACCAGGGAACCCAGGTGGTGCCGGTCGATTTCATCCTCGCCGCCGAGCCCGACCATGATCGGCCGGACGCCCATCGCATCCTCGCCGCCAATGCCCTCGCCCAGGCCGCCGCGCTGCTGCGCGGCAAGTCCCGCGCCGATGTAGAGGCTGAGATGCGCGCCTCGGGGGTATCGGAGGCCGATATCGCCGAGATCGCGCCGCACCGCGTGTTCAACGGCGACCGGCCGAGCACCACCATCCTGGTCCACCGCCTCGATGCCTTCACGCTGGGCCGGCTGATCGCGCTCTATGAGCACAAGGTCGCGGTCCAGGGCTGGCTGTGGCAGGTCAACAGCTTCGACCAGTGGGGCGTCGAACTCGGTAAGGTCTTGGCCCGCGGCATCCTGCCCGACCTCGCACCGGGCGCGGCGATTGGCGCGCATGATCCCTCCACCGCGGCGCTGATCGCCCGTTTCCGGGGGCTCAGGGGCGAGGCGTGAGCGAAGCCGGCCGCATCCGGCTCCTCCCCGAGGCGACCGTCAACCGGATCGCCGCCGGCGAGGTGATCGAACGCCCGGCCGCCGCCGCTCGTGAGCTGGTGGAAAACGCGCTCGATGCCGGGGCCACCCGCATCGCGGTCGCCATCGCCGCCGGCGGGATCGACCGCATCGAGGTCGCCGATGATGGGTTCGGCATGAGTGCCGATGAGCTGACGCTGGCGATCCAGCGCCATGCCACCTCCAAGCTGTCCGACGATCAGCTGGTGCGCATTTCCACCCTGGGCTTCCGCGGCGAGGCGCTGCCCTCGATCGGCGCCGCCGCACGGCTCGCCATCAGCAGCCGGCCGGAGGGCGCCGAGCATGCCGCCACCATCAGCGTGGAGGGCGGGTTGGTGACGCCGGCCGCCCCCTCCGCCGGGGCGCGCGGCACCCGCGTGGTGGTGCGGGACCTGTTCTTCGCCACCCCCGCCCGGCGGAAATTCCTCAAATCCGTGCGCAGCGAGGCCGAGGCGGTGGAGGTCGCGATCCGCCGCCTGGCGCTCGCCGCGCCGAATGTCGCCTTCCGCTTCGAGAGCGACGGCAAGGTGGCGTTCGACCTGCCGAGCCAGTCGCTCGAAGCCCGCGTCGCCGCCCTGCTCGGTCCGGAGGCGGCTGGCGCCCTGCTGCCCGTCGATGCCACACGCGGCCTGCTGCGGCTCACCGGTTTCGCCTGCGCCCCCGCTGTCACCCGCGCCACCGCCACGGCGCAGGCCCTCATCGTCAACGGCCGCCCGGTGGCCGACCCGCTGTTGCGCACCGCCGTGCGCGTTGCCTACCGCGACGTGATCGCCCATGGCCGCTTCGCCGTGGTGGCCCTGTTCCTCGACATTCCGCCGGAGGAACTCGACGTCAACGTGCATCCCGCCAAGGCCGAGGTACGCTTCCGCGACGCCGACGGGGTGCGGGCCCTGGTAATCGGCGGGCTCGGCCGCGCCCTGGCCGGCGGCGCCGGGGTGGTCGGTACGGCTGCCATCGAGCCGATCCGCTTCCAGTCCCGCCCCTCCCACGGCGGCCATCGCCCGCCCATGCAGTTCACCGCCCCGCGCGTGGCGGGAATGGCCGAGACCCGCCTGCCGCTCGATATCGCCCCCTCCGCGCGGATGCTGCCCCAGCCCGATCGCTTCCACGGCCCCTTCACCGAGGCCGCGCCCGACCGTGCCGCCTTCCCGCTCGGTGCCCCCGTCGCGCAGGTGCTGGACACCTACATCATCGCGGTGGCCGCCGATGGCAGCCTGGTGCTGGTGGACCAGCACGCCGCCCATGAGCGCCTTACCCAGGAGACGTTGCGCGCCCAGATGCTCGATGGCGGCGCCCGCAGCCAGGCCTTGCTGCTCCCGGCGGTGGTCGACATGCGTGCGCCCGACGCCGCTCGCCTGCTGGAACGCGCGACCGATCTCGCGCGGCTCGGCCTCGAAATCGAGGCATTTGGCAATGGCGCGATCCTGGTGCGCGCTCTGCCGGCCGCCCTCGGCGCCCCCGAACCCGCGCCGCTGCTGCGCGACATCGCCGAGGAACTGGCGGAGATGGACGAGACCACCACGCTCGATGCGCGGATCGACGCGGTGATCGCCCGCATGGCCTGCCACGGCTCCATCCGCGCCGGCCGCCGTCTCGCGGGGCCCGAGATGGACGCGCTGCTGCGCCAGATGGAGGCCACGCCGCGCGCCGCCACCTGCAGCCATGGCCGCCCGACCTTCCTCAAGCTCTCCAAGGCCGAGCTGGAGCGCATGTTCGGCCGCCGCTGATTGATCCAGATCAGTGCGCGTTGCCGCCTCCTGCCGCCAAACGGCAGACTCCAAGAGGAGGGAACGGCATGAGCACACCAACGAGCCTGGCGTCGATCGGCAATCTCAAGTTCCGCAATGACATGCGGCTCGGCGAGGTGTGGATTCCCTTCGTCGTCTGGCTGCTCGTCAGCGCCTGCACGCTGGGGCTCGGCTGGATCATCGTCAGCGGGCATTTCTTCAAGCTGATCATCAACTTCACCCGCCTCGAAGACTCCGCCGGCCGCACCGTCGGGCGGCTGCGCTGCGACTATGATGTCGAGCGGGAA
>CAIPLM010000076.1 GCA_903865895.1 uncultured Rhodospirillales bacterium
GAGCCGCCATCATAGATCGTCGCCAGCGCCAACAGCCGCCGCACCTGGTCGGCATCGTGGCTTGCCCGGGCATGAAGACGAAGATCAGCGGCAGTGAAGTCGGGGCGGAGGGTAAGTGCTGCGGCCATGGTGAACATTCTGATGCTCCCCATCCTGAATCACATGCCGCCCCGTGTCGGGAATCCCCCCATGGGTCAAAAATCACGCCGGTTGGTATTACAGGTGTACGGAGACCTGGCTGACAGTTTGTTGCGAACTAGCCTGAGTTTTGAGATCGATGCTGGCGATATGAAAGCGCATGAAGTGGACGCTCCAGATTCCATCGGTTTGGGTTTGTCTCAGCGCGATGGGTTGTCCGGTGAAGGCCTGGGATAGCTTGAAGCTTCGTCCTTTGAACTGGATATAGCCGTCCGGTCGGACGCGGCGGATCTGGTATGCGGCGTCGCATTGTGGCTCGGGAAGGGTCTCGGGGAAGCTGACCGGGCTTGGCCGGTATCGACTTGCAGGGGGGGGCGAGGTTGAGGGCCTCGTGCGGGCGCTGCTCGGTGTAGATGCGTCGCCAGGTCTCGAAGCGGGATTGGCATTCGGCCAGGTCGGCGAAGCGCCGGGCTTGAAGCAGCTCGACGTACAGCGTGCGATGGAAGCGCTTGTCCTTGCCTTGGGTCTGCGGATGGTAGGGCCGCCCGTGCAGCATCTTCACGCCGAGCCGCATCAGCCACACCTCACAGCGCGCTGTGAGTGCCGGTGCCATCGCCCCAGGGGGAGCCGTTATCGGCCAGCATCGCCCAAGGCAGGCCATAATGGCGAAACAAATTAGTGAGATGGCCGCGCACCGTCACCGCCGTCTCATCGCCGCAGGCCAGTCAGTCGCCTCCTACACCACGACAGGGGACACGATCTGGACCTCTTGCATTGAATGATAGGTGAGAAGCGAGAGATGGGGCCTACTCCGTGGTTGCAACCATCGAGCAGGCCGCCTCTCTCTTTCACCAGCCTCTTAAACGGATGGGGTCTGGGGGCTTAGCCCCCAGCGGGAGCCAGAGGCAGCGCCCCTGGCCGTCCTTTCAACCGCCCCGCCCTGTCGACCGTGGCATCACCGCTTGCCGTGGGCCACTTGGTTGAAGGCTTTGTCCTTGTCGACGCGGATGTCGGCGGGGAGGTTGAGGACGCGTTCGGCGATGATGTTGCGCAGGATTTCGTCGGTGCCGCCGGCGATGCGCAGGCCCGGCGAGAACAGCAGGCCTTCCTGGAACAGGGCGTGCAGGGGGGCGAGCTCAGGGTCCATCACCATCCCTGCCGCGCCCATGAGGTCGAGTCCGTAGGAGGCGATGTCTTGGAGTTTGCTGGCGTTCACCACCTTGGCGATGGAGTTTTCCGGCCCGGGTGTCTGGCCACGGCTGAGGGCGGTCATGGTGCGGAAGCGGGTGAACTTGAGACCCTGGGTGCGGCAGTGCCAGTCCGCGATTTTCTCGCGCACGGCGACGTTGCGGATGGCGGGTTCGCCGTCCACGTCGATCATGCGGGTGAGGGCCAGCAGGTCCTCCACGTCTGGCCGCGGCACTTCGCCGACGGCGAGGCGCTCGTTCATCAGCGTGGTGATGGAGACTTTCCAGCCGGCGCCGACCGCGCCGAGGCGCTGCGCATCGGGCACCCGTACGTCGGTGAAGAACACCTCGTTGAAGTGCGAGGTGCCGCTGATCTGCTTGATCGGCCGGCATTCCACCCCCGGGCTCTTCATATCGAGGAAGAAGAAGGTGAGGCCGGCGTGCTTGGGCACGTTGGGGTCGGAGCGGGTGACAATGATGCCGTAGTCGCAGTAATGCGCGCCGGAGGTCCAGATTTTCTGACCGTTGATGATCCAGTCATCCCCGTCGCGTTCGGCGCGGGTCCGCAGCGCCGCGACGTCGGAGCCACCGGCCGGTTCGGAGAACAACTGGCACCAGATTTCCTCACCGCGCAGCGCGGGGCCGACGAAGCGTTCGAGCTGCTCCGGCGTGGCGTAGGCCATCATGGTGGGGATGCACATGCCGAGGCCGATCTCGAACACCCCGCGCGGCACGGCGTAGAGTTCTTCCTCCTGCGCGTAGATCACGTTGTAGATCGGCGCCAGCTCACGGCCGCCCCAGCGCTTCGGCCAGGTGATGCCGGCGAATCCGGCGGCGTATTTCTTGGCCTGCCATTCCTTGGCCCGGGTGATTTCCTCGGCGCGGATGTGCCGCCCGCGGGAGACCGGCTTGGCGACCGATTTCAGGGTTGCATTGGCGGCCAGGAACGCCCGCGCCTCGGCACGGAAAGCGGCTTCTTCGTTGGTATCGTCGAAATCCATGGTGGTGATCCCTGTCGTGAAGCCGTTAGGCCGCGTTGCGGGTTTCGAGTTCGGTGACCAGGCGGTTCTTCCAGTAGCCCGCGCTGCCGATGGTCAGCCCCAGGAGCTTGGAACGCCGGTAATACAGGTGGCAGTCGGCCGCCCAGGTGAACCCCATGCCGCCATGGGTCTGGATGTTCTCCTTGGAGGCGAGGTGATAGGCCTCGGTTGCTGAAACGCGCGCGGAAGAGGCGGCCAAGGTCAGCTCCGCGGCGCCGGTTTGCAGCGCCCAGGCGCCGTAATAGGCGTTCGAGCGCGCGAGTTCATTGGCGATGTAGACATCGGCGAGCTTGTGCTTGATCGCCTGGTAGCCACCGATCGGGCGGCCGAAGGCGTAGCGCTCCTGGGCATAGGCGGTCGCCATTTCCAGGCAGGTGGTGGCCCCGCCAAGCTGTTCGAACGCAATCAACACCGCGGCACGGTCGAGCACGGATTGCAACAGCGCCCAACCCTCGCCGGCGGCGCCAAGCTGTTCGGCGGGCGTGCCGGCGAAATCGATGCGTGCCTGCGGGCGGGCCGGGTCGATCGTCTCGAGCGCCGTGCGGGTCACGCCCCCGGCGCGCAGGTCGGCAAGTGCCAGGATCGGGCGCCCGGCCTCGTCCTGCGCTGCGACCACGCAGAGATCAGCGCTGCCGCCATCCGGCACTGGCCATTTGGTGCCCGTCAGCTTGCCGCCGACCAGACGGGGCGTGAAGCTGCTTTCGCGCGGATTGCCCGAGCCCTCGGCCCAGGCGAGCGTGCCGATATGCATTCCGGCCGCGAAGCCGGTCAGCAGGCGGCGCTTCTGCTCGCTGTTGCCCGCCAGCATCACCGCCTCGGCGGCAAGGCAGATCGAGGAGGTGAACGGCACCGGCGCGGCGACGCGGCCAAGCTCCTCGGCGATGATGCACAGCCCCTCATGGCCGAGCCCCGCCCCGCCATATTCCTCGGGGATCGCGGCGCCGAGCCAACCCATGTCGGCCATGCCCTGCCACAGGGCCCCGTCATAGGATTTCTCCCCCTCCAGCACCGAGCGGACGTGCTTGGACGTGCAGTGCTCGGCAAGGTAGCGCCGCGCCTGGTCCCGCAACTGATTCAGATCATCGGAAAAATCGAAATTCATGGCGCTCCATCCCGTCGGCCCTTTCGTCTGGCCGCTCGATTGACACGTTACCCCGTTCGCGTTCAGGTGCAAAAGCAATCGACTCATGGCGGCGCCGGGCAATCGGCGGTAACCATGGAAAAGGCGTATAAGCAAGCGCTTACGACGAAGAATTGACTGCAACCGAGAGGATGGAAACATGTCCGAGTCCAAGCGGCCGCTGCCGCAGCCGACCCCCGAGACCAAGCATTTCTGGGAAGGCACCCAGGCCGGCGAGATCCGGCTGCAAAAGTGCGATGATTGCGCCAACGTCTATTTCCCGCCGCGGCCGTTCTGCCCGGCCTGCGCCAGCCGCAGCGTCAGCGTCTTCGCCGCGTCCGGCAAGGCGCGGCTGTTCAGCTACGTCATCCATCACCGCCCCGCGCCCGGCTTCACGCCGCCCTACGCCATCGCGGTGGTCGAGCTCGAGGAAGGCCCGCGCATGATGACCAATATCGTCAACTGCGCGCAGACCCCCGAGGCGCTGCCGCTCGACATGGCGCTCGTGCCGCATTTCGAGAAGATGAACGACGAGATCACGCTGCCGCTGTTCCAGCCGGCGCCCACTGCTTCGTCGATAAAGGGGTGACTAATATGCTGAAAAGAAACGAGATCGCGGTCGTCGGCGCCGCCGAGACCACCCGCCTGGGCGTCATCCCCGACATGTCCAACATCCAGCTGCACGCCGATTGCGCGCTGAATGCCATGGCCGATGCCGGGCTCAAGCCGTCGGACATCGACGGTATCGCCTGCGCCGGCGAAAGCCCGACCAACATGGCCCATTACCTCGGCCTGACGCCGAAATGGGTCGATGGCACCGCCGTCGGCGGCTGCTCCTTCATGATCCATGTCCGCCACGCCGCCGCCGCCATTTCGGCCGGGCTGTGCAAGACGGTGCTGATCACCCACGGCGAATCCGGCAAGTCGCAAATCGCGCTGAACCGCGCCCCCCCGAGCCGCGGCTCGCTCATGGGCCAGTTCGAAATGCCCTATGGCGTGTTCGGCCCGCCCTCGATGTTCACCATCCCCGTGCTGCGGATGATGAAGGAAACCGGGCTGACCGAGGAACATCTCGCCTGGGTCGCGGTGCAGCAGCGCAAATGGTCCTCGCAGAACCCGCGCGCGGCGATGCAGCAGCTCTGCACCGTCGATGACGTGCTGAACTCCCGCATGATTGCCTGGCCGTTCCGCCTGTTCATGTGCTGCCTCGTCACCGATGGCGGCGGCGCCCTGATCCTGACCTCGGCCGACCGCGCCAAGGACATGCCGCAGAAGCCGGTCTACATCAGCGGCACCGGCGAGAGTGTCGAGACCCCGATGATCTCGCAGATGAAGGACTTCACCCGCTCGCGCGCCTTCCGCGTCGCCGGCCCCACCGCCTTCGAAGCCGCCGGGATCAAGCACTCCGACGTCGATCACCTGATGATCTATGACGCCTTCGCCCACCTGCCGATCTACGGCCTGGAGGATCTCGGCTTCGTCGGCCGTGGTGAGGCCGGTCCGTTCATCCAGGAGGGCAATACCGCGCCGGGCGGCAAGCTGCCGATGAACACCAATGGTGGCGGCCTGTCCTACACCCACACCGGGATGTACGGCATGTTCGCCCTGCAGGAGAGCGTGCGCCAGATGCGCGGCACCGCGCCGGCGCAGGTGAAGGGCGCCAAGATCAGCGTCTGCCATGGCGTCGGCGGTATGTTCGCCGCCTCCGGCACCATCGTTTTCACCAACGAAGCCTGACGCCTACCTCCCCCTCCCGGGTTTCCGGGAGGGGGTTGGGGGGAGGGTCTCGCGGCCTTATGCCCAGCCGGTAATCGCCTCCGCCGCACTCACCGCAGGACTCGCTGGCCCCGCCTCGGTCGGCGTGCCCGAAAAGCGCGGCGCCGGCGCGGACTGCACCACTCCATCGATCGTCACGAAGGCATCGCGCGCCTTGAGGTGCGGATGCGCCGGCGCCTCCGTCATCGTCAGCACCGGGGCCGCGCAGGCATCGCTGCCTTCCAGAATGGCGGCCCATTCGTCGCGCGTCTTGGTGCGGAAAATCGCCGCCGCGCGCGCGTGCTGGTCCGGCCACTGCGCCTTGTCGCGCTGCTCGTCGAATTCCGGGCCGGTCAGCCCGGCCTTGGCGCGCAGCGTGGCATAGAATTGCGGCTCCAGCGCCCCCACCGCGATGTGCTTGCCGTCAGCGCATTCATAGGTGGTGTAGTAGGGTGCCCCACCATCCAGCAGATTGGTCCCGCGCGCCGTGCTCCATGTGCCGCTGGCGAGCATGCCGTGGAACATCGAGAGCATGTGCACGACGCAATCGCTGATGGCGCAATCGACCACTTGGCCCTGCCCGGTGGCCCGCGCCGACATCACCGCGGCGAGAATGCCGGTGACGAGATAGAGCGAGCCACCACCGAAATCGCCGACCAGGTTGAGCGGTGGCACCGGCTTGCCCTGCTGCGGGCCGATGGCGGCAAGCGCCCCGGTGATGGCGATATAGTCGATGTCATGCCCAGCCCAGGGCGCCAGCGGCCCGCTCTGCCCCCAGCCGGTCATCCGCCCGTAGACCAGCCGCGGATTGCGCGCGAGCGCCTCCTCCGGCCCCAGGCCGAGCCGCTCCATCACGCCGGGCCGGAACCCCTCGATCAGCACCTCCGCGCGGTCCACCAAGTCCCGCGCCGCCGCGATATCGGCTTGCTGCTTCAGATCGAGCGGCACGATCCGCCTTCCGCGCAGCGTCACGTCATTGGCCCGCCGCGTCGCGCCCGGCCGGTCGATCCGCACCACATCGGCGCCCATATCCGCCAGCAGCATCGCCGCGTACGGGCCCGGCCCGATACCGGCGAATTCGACGACCCGGAGCCCGGCGAGCGGGCCCTTCGATGTGCTGCCTGTCATGTTCGCCATCGGCGTTCTCCCTTGCTTTGGGGCAGGATAGGATGGACACCGGTTCGCGCCAATCCATGCCCCGTGCGGGGGCGCAACAGGAAGAGATCGCCATGCTGCCACTCGATACCGGCCTGTTCGGCCGCCTGCGTCGCGATGCCGGCGCCGATTGGACCGCCTATGTCCGCCACGCCTTCGTCCGCCAGCTCGGCGCCGGCACCCTGGCGCGCCCGGCCTTCCAGCATTTCCTCAAGCAGGACTATCTCTTCCTCATCCACTTCGCCCGCGCCTACGCGCTTGCGGCGGTGAAGTCCGACACGCTGGAGGATCTGCGCGGCGCCGCCGCCGCGGTCACCACCATCGTCGATACCGAAATGCCCCTGCATGTCGCCTATTGCCGGGATTGGGGGCTGACGGAAGCGCAGATGGCGGCCGAACCCGAGGCGATGGAATGCGTCGCCTATACCCGCTTCGTGCTCGATTGCGGCCTCGCCGGTGACCGGTTGGACCTTGAGACCGCCCTCGCCCCCTGCGTGGTTGGCTATGCCGAGGCGGTGGCACTGTTGCTGGAGGACCCCACGACACTGCGCGAAGGCAACACCTACAACGCCTGGATGGAGGCCTATTCCGGCCCCGAATACGTCGCCGCCGTCAGCGCCGCCATCGCGCGGCTCGAACGTATCGGCGCGGCGCGCGGCGCCGAAGCCCGCTACCCCAGGCTGCTCGAGACGTTTCGCGCCGCGACCCGTCTCGAAGCCGCCTTCTGGGATATGGGGCTCGCCGCCGGCTAACCTTCCGCCCCGCCTGATCAGCTCGGGCGGCGCACCGCGCCGGCGGTGATGCCGCCATCGATCACCAGCTCCGCGCCGGTCATGTGGTGCGAGGCGTCGGAGGCCAGGAACAGCACGCCGTTGGCGATCTCCTGCGGGCTGGAGGGCTTGCCGATCGGCACCGCCGCGCCCAGCACCTGCGGATCGAGCGGCGCATTCAGCCCGCCGCCGGCCCGCGTCGCCGCTTTCTCCCAAATTTCCGTGATGATGATGCCGGGATGTACCGAGTTCACGCGGATGCCCTCATGCGCCAGTTCGAGCGCCAGGGACTTCGAGAGCAGCCGCACCGCGCCCTTGCTGGCGCTGTAGCCGGCGAGATTGGCCGAGCCGCGCAGCCCGGCGACGGAGGAAATCAGGATCATCGAACCGCCGCCGGCGCGGCGCATCGCCGGGATCGCCGAGCGGGCGGAGAGGAACACGCCCTCCACGTTCACCGCGTTCTGCCGGCGGAAATCCGCCAGCGACATGGTGGAGGCCGGGCCAAAAATGGCGATGCCGGCATTGGCGACCATGATATCGAGCCGGCCGAACAGCGCCTCCGTATCCGCGATCAACTCGGCCCAGGGGGCCTCTTCCGTCACATCCTGGTGGCGGAACGCCGCCTCGCCGCCGGCCGCCTTGATCTCGGCGACGAGCTTCTCGCCCCGTGCGTCATCGAGGTCGGTGATCATCACCTTGGCGCCCTCGCGCGCCAGCGTCTTCGCGCAGGCCGCGCCGATGCCGGCTGCACCACCGGTCACGTAGGCGACCTTTCCTTGAACCTGTCCCATTGGGCTCTCCCTTTCGCTGGCCCCCTTCGTGATGCGAGGGCCTGGCGCGCAGCTTAGTCGGATTCTCCGTCTTGGATACCTCGTCTTGGCAATCGCCGGTCGGACATCCGCGCGCCAGTGAATCCATAAGAAATATGCCCAGCACGACAACGCTTTGTTCATCTCATGCAGGGATGATCCTCGCCATGCGCGCCTTCGAGTTCCAGAAAAAATACTGGCCCCCACCGCGCACCGGCTGATGGAGGTCATTCGTGTCGATCATTGTTACCCTAGGCAGCGCCGCCAACGTCGCGACTCTCAGCGCGGTTGACACACTCACCTCCGGCGCCGGAGGCGATACCATCGTTTTTACCGGCACCGTATCCGCGGCCAGCGTGGACCTCGGCGGCGGGTCAGACACGCTCACCCTCGGGAACGGCACCAACGCGGCGACGGTCGCCAACACCGAGACGATCACCGGCGGTAATGGCGCCGACACGCTGACGCTGGGAACTGCGCTCACCACCTCCATGACGGTCGACCTTGGGGCGGGCAGCGACAAACTCACCCTCGCGAATGTCGCCAACACCGGCAGCCTGGCGAACACCGAGACGCTGTCCGGCGGCACGGCGGCGGATACCATCACGTTGTCGACCGCGCTGTCGAACGGCTCGGTCGATCTCGGCACCGGCGCCGATACGCTGACCTTCGCCAACGGCACCAACACCGCCTCGCTCGGCAATATCGAGACCGTCACCGGTGGCACCGGGGCGGAGACGTTGACGTTGTCGGCCGCGAGTTCCAACGCCACCATCGATCTCGGCACCGGCACTGACAGCCTGACCCTCGGCAACTTCGCCAACACGCTCGGCGTCAGCAACATCGAGACCATCACCGGCAATGCCGGGGCCGACACGCTGACCCTGGGCACCGCGCTCACCACCTCGATGACGGTCGATCTCGCCGCCGGCAGTGACAAGCTGACGCTCGCCAGCGTCGCCAATACCGGCACGCTGAAGAACATCGAGACCACCATCGGCGGCACCGCGGCGGACACCATCACCCTCGGCGCGGCGGCCACCGGCGCCAGCCTCGATCTCGGCACCGGCAGCGACGTGCTGAGCCTCGGCAACTTCACCAACTCCGCCACCATCGCCAACACCGAGACCATCACCGGCGGCACGGGCGCCGATACGCTCACCCTCGGCACCGCGCTGACCACCTCCATGACCGTCGATCTCGGTGCCGGCAGCGATGCGCTGACGCTCGCCAATGCCGCCAACACCGGCAGTATCGCCAACACCGAGACGCTGACCGGCGGCACGGCGGCGGACACCATCACCCTCTCCACCACCCTCTCCAACGGCTCGGTCGACCTCGGCACCGGCGCCGACACGCTCGCCTTCGCCAACGGCACCAACACCGCCTCGATCGGCAATATCGAGACCATCACCGGCGGAACCGGCGCCGAGACGCTTACGCTCAGCACGGCGCTGACCACCTCGATGTCGGTCGATCTCGCGACCGGCAGCGACAAGATCACGCTGGCCAATCAGGCCAATACCGGCACGCTCAGCAACGTCGAGACCATCGTCGGCGGCACTCTGGCCGATACGCTGACGCTGGCCACCATCGCCAGCAATGCCAGCGCCGATCTCGGCACCGGCTCGGACAAGCTGACGCTCGGCAACTTCGCCAACACGATGACCGTCAGCAACACCGAGACGCTGATCGGCGGCACCGGGGTGGACACCATCACCCTCGGCGCGGCGGCCAGCGGCGCCAGCCTCGACCTCGGCACCGGCAATGACGTGCTGACGCTGGCGGCCGGCACCAATGCCGCCACCATCTCCAACACCGAAACCGTCACCGGTGGCACCGGCGCCGATACCGTCACCCTCGGCACCGCGCTGACCACCTCCATGACGGTGGATCTCGGCGCCGGCAGCGACGCGCTGACGCTGGCCAGCGTCGCCAACACCGGCAGCCTGGCGAACACCGAGACGCTGTCCGGCGGCACGGCGGCGGATACCATCACGTTGTCCACCGCGCTGTCGAACGGCTCGGTCGATCTCGGCGCTGGGTCGGACACGCTGACCTTTGCCAACGGCACCAACACCGCCTCGTTGGGGAATATCGAGACCGTCACCGGCGGCACCGGGGCGGAGACGTTGACGCTGTCGGCGGCCAGTTCCAACGCCACCATTGATCTCGGCACCGGCACTGACAGCCTCACCCTCGGC
>CAIPLM010000077.1 GCA_903865895.1 uncultured Rhodospirillales bacterium
ATTGAAAAAGAATTTTATTCATGTAATTTATTTTGTGACGAGAATTAAAATTTTTCTGAATATCATTGATTTCGCTCTAAAACAGCATGAGATTCAAAATCCGTTTCGTTTCTTTAATTACTCGCCGCCGCTCCTCCTCGCTCCCCTGCTCGAACGCATATCCCAACAGCCGGTCCCCCATCTCAATCGCCAGCCGCAGGCGGAACTCGAATTCCTCCGTCACCGCCACGCCGAACACCTCGGCAAGAAAGCTCCGCACCAGATCCGCCACCTCGCCCGAGGCCGCGTAGGCGTCCCGCGTCGCGCGGCTGATGGTGCGCCCGGCGCCGCCCTGGCCGAAGGCGATGGTGCGGAAATCCGGGTGCGCCACCAGGTAGTCCGCGAAACCATCCACCACCACGCCCAGAAAATCCGCGGGGGAAGTGGGGAAGGCGAACATCAGCCGCGTGCTCAGCGCCTCCTGGAAGCTCTCCATGTGGCGCAACGCAATCGCATCCACGATCGCCTGCTTGTCCGGAAAAAACCGGTAGAGCCCCCCCACCGAGACGCCCGCCTGCCCGGCAATCGCCGCCGTCGTCAGGCTCTCCACCGCCAGCCCGCGCGCCAGCATGGCGGCGGTCGCGGCCAGTACCTTCTGCACGGTTTCCTGGCTGCGGTTTTGGACGGGCATTCGGCGGGAGGTGACGGACATTGGCGGTTGACGCTGCCCCTGGCTTGACGCTGCCCCTGACTTGACGCTGCAACGCGGGATGAATAGAAACGCGACGTCTCATTCGCATTTCGAGGGCGCCATGTCCATTCCCCTGCATCAGGCCCTGCGTGTTGGCGCCTACGTCGTCAAGCAGCACCTTATCGGCCGCAAGCGCTACCCGCTGGTGCTCATGCTGGAGCCGCTGTTCCGCTGCAACCTCGCCTGCGCCGGCTGCGGCAAGATCGACTATCCCGCGGAAATCCTGAACCAGCGCCTCTCGGTTGCCGAATGCATGGAGGCCGTCGACGAGTGCGGCGCCCCGGTGGTGGTGATCGCCGGCGGCGAGCCCCTGCTGCACAAGGAGATCGACGAAGTCGTCCGCCAGTGCATCGCCCGCAAGAAATACGTCATCGTCTGCACCAACGCGTTGCTGCTCGAGAAGAAGATGGAGCTGTTCAAGCCCAACAAATTCTTCTCCTGGTCCGTCCATCTCGACGGCAACCGCGAAGACCACGACAAGTCGGTCTGCCAGGACGGCGTCTACGATCGCTGCGTCTCCGCCATCGCCAAGGCCAAGGCCGCCGGCTTCCGCACCATCATCAACGCCACCCTGTTCAACAACGCTGACCCCGAGCGCATGGCCCGCTTCTTCGATGACGTGATGGAAATGGGCATCGACGGCATCTCCGTCTCCCCCGGCTACGCCTATGAGCGCGCGCCCGACCAGCAGCACTTCCTCAACCGCCGCGCCACCAAGGATTTGTTCCGCTCCATCTTCTCCCGCCGCAAGCCCGGCAAAAAGAAGTGGGAATTCAACCAGTCCGACCTGTTCCTGGATTTCCTGGCCGGCAACCAGACCTACCACTGCACCCCCTGGGGCAACCCGACCCGCACCTATTTCGGCTGGCAGCGCCCCTGCTACCTGCTCGGCGAAGGCTACGCGAAAACCTTCAAGGAGCTCATGGAAACCACGGATTGGGACGCCTACGGCACCGGCAACTACGAAAAATGCGCCGACTGCATGGTCCATTCCGGCTACGAGGCCACCGCGGTGATGGACAGCGTGAAGCACCCGCTGAAAGCCGCCGCCGTCGCACTCCGCGGCCCGAAAACCACCGGCGCCATGGCGCCCGACATCTCGCTTGACCGCCAGCGCCCCGCCGAATTCGTCTTCTCCCGCCACGTCCAGCAGGCGATGGAGAAAATCAAGCACCAGAAGCGCGCCCCCGAGCCGGCGGAGCCGGCGGAATGAGCGGCCAACCGGCCGAACCCGCCGAATGAGCCCCCGCCCCCATCTCGGCCAGTCCATCACCTGGGTCTACACCGAGGACCTCCCCGGCACCGCCGCCTTCTACGCCGAGACACTCGGGCTCGACATGGTGTTCGACCAGGGCCTCTGCCGCATCTTCTCCATGGGCGGCACCGGCTTCCTCGGCGTCTGCCAGGTGCGGCCCGGGCGCTGGGTGGAGCCGAAAGGCGTGGTGATCACCTTCGTCACCGATGACGTCGATGGCTGGTACACCCGGCTCGCCGAACGCGGCGCCCCGCTCGAGGCGCCGCCCGCCCGCAGCGAGGCCTTCAACGTCTACGCCTTCTTCACGCGTGACCCGAACGGCTATAAGCTGGAATTCCAGACCTTCCTCGACCCGCGCTGGCAGCGGGGTAGCGAAAGCCCGTAAATGTCCCTGCTGGATGCCATCACCGCCTTCGACGCCCAGGTGGCGGTGGCGGTGAATGTGTTCGCGAGGCAACCGACCACGCTGAACCACCTGATAGTCCTGCTCACGGGCGAGGACTTCATCAAGATGGCGCCCTTCGTCGTCGTCGCCGTGTGGTTCTGGAACCGCCCCCCGCGCGAGGCCCATCGCGCGATCGTGCTGCGCGGCATGGCCGGCATATTCGTCGCGTTCTTCGCCGGCCGCATCCTGCAAGTCGGGCTGCCCATGCGGATGCGGCCAATGCACGACGCGGCGCTGGGCCTCGCTCAGCCCGCCTTCACGTCGCACGAAATGCTCGGCGGCTGGAGTTCCTTCCCCTCCGACCACGCGGCGATTTTCGGCGCCGCCGTCTGCATGGTCTTCGCCCTCTCCCGCCCCCTCGGTGTGCTCGCGCTGCTTCATGCGATCGCATTTGTCCTGGTGCCGCGCCTCTATGTCGGCGTGCACTACCCCACCGATCTCCTCGCCGGCTTCCTGCTCGGCGTGGCTGGCGGACTCGCCGCCCTCACCCTCGCCCCCGGCGCCTGGCTCGCCGCCGCCAGCTTGCGCTTCGCCGAACGCTACCCCGCACTGTTCAACACCGCCGCGGTGATCTTCCTCATCCAGCTCTCCGAGCTGTTCCACGAGGCACGCGAATACGCCTCGGTGGCGAAGGGGTTGTGGCTCGGGAAGTTCTAGGCCCACTCAGCCCGGACGAACGCTCTCGTAGACCAGCACATTGTAGCCATCGCGCTTATACGTCTCGCAATGCCGCATGCCGATCGCGCCCAAAATTTGCCGCGAACCGATATTGGTCTCCCGCGCCACCGCAATCACGCGTCGCATCCCCGCCCGCTCATGCGCGAACCGCAGCGCCGCCCCCGCCGCCTCACTCGCATAGCCACGCCCCTGCGCCGCCGTCACCACCGCAAACCGCAGCGCCTCACCCCGCCCATCCGGCCGCCCATGCAGCCCAACATACCCAACAAACGCCTCACCCGCCGCCTCCCGAACCGCCCACATCCCCACCCCATGACGGCCCCAAAACCCAATATCCTCCGCCAAATCCTCCGCACACTCCACCGCCGAGCGCACCCCCCCCAACATCACCGCATACACCAGCGGATCACCCTTCAAGGCAACCAAATCCGCCAAATCCCCATACGCCACCGGCCGCATCACCAACCGCCCGGTGCGGAGGACCCAGGCCTGGCTCATGGGTGCGTGCCAGGGAAGGCAAGGGGGCGCTGCCCCCTTGACCCCTGCCAGGGGCCGAGCCCCTGGACCTCATGCATGAAGGCATGATGCCTCAGGAGGGAGGGGGGCCAACTCGAAGGTTGCAACCTCGGAGTAGGCCCCCCTCCCTCCTGAGGCATCCTCTTTAACGGATGCGGGTCTGGGGGCTCAGCCCCCAGCGGGGTCCAGGGGCAGCGCCCCTGGCCTTCCTTGACCGTGCCCATCGGCCCATGCTCCGGGAGCCTACCGCGCCAGGGGGCGGTATTTGATGCGGTGGGGTTCGGTGGCGTCGGCGCCGAGGCGGCGGCGCTTGTCTTCTTCGTAGGCTTGGAAGTTGCCTTCGAACCATTCGACGTGGCTGTCGCCTTCGAAGGCGAGGATATGGGTGGCCAGGCGATCGAGGAACCATCGATCATGGCTGATCACCACGGCGCAGCCGGCGAAGTCCATCAGGGCTTCTTCGAGGGCGCGGAGTGTATCGACGTCGAGGTCGTTGGTCGGTTCGTCGAGCAGCAGGACGTTGGATTCGGATTTCAGCATCTTGGCGAGATGCACGCGGTTGCGCTCACCGCCGGAGAGGATGCCGACTTTCTTCTGCTGGTCGGAGCCTTTGAAGTTGAAGGCACCCACGTAGGCGCGGGACGCGACGGAGCGCTTGCCGAGATAGATGACGTCGGTGCCGCCGGAGATTTCCTCCCAAACGGATTTGTTCGGGTCGAGGCTGTCGCGGCTTTGGTCGACGTAGCCGAGCTTCACGGTTTCACCGAGGCGCAGCGCGCCGGAATCGGGGGTATCCTGGCCGGTGATCATACGGAACAGCGTGGTTTTGCCGGCGCCGTTGGGGCCGATCACGCCGATGATGCCGCCCGGCGGCAGCTTGAAGTTGAGGTTCTGGATGAGTTCGCGATCACCGAAACCCTTGGACAGGTTGTCGGCCTCGATCACGGTGCCGCCGAGGCGCGGGCCGGGCGGGATGGTGATTTCGGCGACGCCCATCTGCTGCTCGAGGCTCTTCTGCAGCAGTTCCTCGTATTTCTGGATGCGGGCCTTGGATTTGGTCTGCCGGGCGCGCGGGGTGGAGGAAATCCACTCCTTTTCCTCGGCGAGCGCCCGCATGCGGGAGGTCTCTTCCTTTTCCTCCTGCTGAAGGCGCTTGGACTTCTGGTCGAGCCAGGAGGAGTAGTTGCCCTCGAAGGGGAAGCCGCGGCCGCGTTCGAGCTCCAGGATCCAGTTGGTGACGTTCTCGAGGAAGTAGCGGTCATGGGTGACGACCAGCACGGTGCCGGCGAAGTTGCGCAGCGTCTTTTCGAGCCAGGCCACGCTCTCGGCGTCGAGATGGTTGGTCGGTTCGTCGAGCAGCAGGATGTCGGGCTTTTCCAGCAGCAGGCGGCACAGCGCCACGCGGCGCCGCTCGCCGCCCGAGAGCTTGGTCACCGGGCTATCCGCCGGCGGGCAGCGCAGCGCGTCGAGCGCGATATCGACGCGCCGGTCGAGTTCCCAGCCATCCTGGGAATCGATGATCTCCTGCAGGTCGGCCTGCTCGGCGAGGAGGGTGTTCATCTCCTCATCGTCCATCGGCTCGGCGAACTTGTTGGAGATCTCGTTGAACCGGTCGAGCGCGGCCTTGAGCTCGGCGAAGGCCATTTCGACGTTCTCGCCGACCGTCTTGTCCTCGGCGAGCTTCGGCTCCTGTTCCAGGTAACCGACCTTGACGCCCTCGGCGGCCCAGCACTCGCCGCCGTACTCGGTCTCGATGCCGGCCATGATCTTGAGCAGGGTCGACTTACCGGCGCCGTTCACGCCGAGCACGCCGATCTTCACGCCGGGCAGGAAGGACAGGGTGATGCCCTTGAACACCTCGCGGCCGCCGGGGAAGGCCTTGGTGAGGTCCTTCATGACGTAGACGTACTGGTAGCTGGCCATGGAAGAGGCTCCTGCGGTCGGGCGTGAGGCGAGGCGCACTTCTAGGGGCGCGACGGCTTCGGCGCAACGGCGGGGGCGTCAGTCGATGGCAGGTGTGCGGTAGAGTATGCGCCCGCCCACGGTAATCTCGGTCTCCACCAGATAGCGCCTTATTCCCGCCGGATCGACCGCGACGCCGAGGCCGGGCGCATCGGGTGCGGCCACCTCGCCATGGGCGTCGCGCGCCAGCGGGTTGGCCACGAAATCGATCGCGAGCTGCTTGGGCTGGAACGGGTATTCGCAGATGCGGTGATCGGCCAGCCCAGCGAAGGCCTGCATGGAGGCGGACAGCGCGAGGTGGGAGGTGAAGGTGTGGTTGACGAAGGTGATCCCCTTGGCCACCGCGTGATCCGCCACGCGCTTCGAGGGCCCGATGCCGCCGATGCGCCCGGTGTCGATCTGGATGAAGCCAACGCGGCCATAGTCGATCAGGTGCTCGGCCATCGCCACGTTGAACGCCCCCTCGCCGCCGGCCAGCGGCACGCGCGGGCTGCGTTGGGCGAGCGCGCCGTACTGCGCCAGCGCATGGGTGTGGAACGGCTCCTCCAGCCAGGTCGCCCGCGCCGCCTCCAGCGCCGGGATGCGCAGTGCGGCGGCCTCGACGTCCTCGCCCCAGATCTGCCCGGTATCGACCATCAGCAGCATATCCGGCCCGATGCCCTCGCGCGCGGCGGCGAAGTGATCGGCGTCGATCGCCGCGCTGCCGCGCCCGATCGGCCCCCAGCCGAATTTCGCCGCTCCATAGCCGGCCGCGCGGGCGGATTGGCCCTGGCGCAGCGTATCCTCGGGCGTGTCGCCGAACAGCATGGAGGCGTAGGGCCGCTTCTTGTGGCTGGCGGTATAGCCGAGCAGCCGCCACACCGGCGCCTGCCGCGCATGGCCCAGCAAATCCCACAGCGCCATCTCGATGCCGGACCAGGTGTGCGGCGCCTGCAGCAGGTCCATGCTGTCGTATTCCACCTGCCGGGCGATGCGGGCGATGTCGTCCGGGCCGTCGATGGTCTGGCCCAGCACCGAATCCGCGACGGGGCGGCAGGCGCCATGCGACATCGGGCAGACGAAGGCGGCGATGGAGGGCAGGGGCGCCGCCTCGCACTCGCCCCAGCCGGTATGCCCACCGGCGCGCACCCGCACCAGCAGCGCATCCTGGCTGCCATCCGCCTCGGTGGTGACCACGGGCATGGAAAGGTAGAACAGGTCGACGGACTCGATTTTCATAGCGGATTCCTCAGCGCCGGCGTTCCATCGCCTCGGGGTTCACCACATGGATTGGCGTCCCCGCGGCGTAGGCGTTGATCTGGTCGAAAATATCGCTGAACTGCAGCTCGTACTCGTCGCGCGAGACGTAGCCGATATGCGGCGTGGCCACCACGTTGGGCATGGCGAGCAGCGGATGGTTGCCGCCCAGCACCGGCTCCTCCTCGAACACATCCACCGCTGCCGCCCCCGGCCGCCCGGCCCTGAGCGCCGCCTCCAGCGCCCCCGGCGCGATCAGCCCGGCGCGGCTGGTGTTGACCAGGATGGCATCGGGCTTCATCGCCGCCAGATCCTCCGCCGTCACCACGCCGCGCGTGCTGGGGTAGAGCCGCAGATGCAGCGACACCACGTCACACGTGGCGAAAAATGCCGCCTTGCTCCCCGCCACCTCCACCCCGTCCGCCCGCGCACGGGCGAGCGAGTCCGCGCCCGACCACGCCACCACCCGCATGCCGAAGGCGCGGCCATACTTCGCCACCTCGGCGCCGATGCGGCCATAGCCGAACACCCCCAACGTCTTGCCGCGCAACGTGCTGCCGACGCCGATCTGCCAGGTCCCCGCCTTCAACGCCGCCATCTGCTGCGGGATCTGCCGGGCTGCGGCCAGCAACAGCCCCCAGGTCAGCTCCGCCGCCGCGTAGCTCGGCGTGCCGGCGTGCTGGTTGGAGGAGACGATGATGCCGAGCCGGTTGCAGGCGGCGATGTCGATATGCGGGTACACGCTGCGCTGGCTGATCAGCCGCAGCTTCGGCAGCTTGTCGAGCAGCGCGCCCTGGATCTTCGTCCGCTCGCGGAACAGCACCAGCACCTCGGTTTCGGCCAGCCGCGCGGCCAGCGCGTCGGTGTCCTGCTCATGGTCGTTCCACACCGTCACCTCATGCCCCGCGAGCTTCGCGAAACAGGGCAGGGTGCGCAGCGTGTCGAAATAATCGTCGAGGATGCTGACCTTCATGGCCCTCAGCCCCGCGCGTAGATCACCGTCCGCGGCGTGAAAATCGCGTCCAGATCCAGCGGATACATCGGCCGCGCGCAGATTGTATGCCCGAGCGTCGGCAGATTGGCCGAGGTGGCGCCGGGGATATCCAGGTTGAAGTTCTTCTCCACCCACTGGTCATACATATGGAACTCGGTGTGCGGCGATTTCACCACGATCAGGTCGAAATCCTGCGGATCGAGCCCGTTCGCATAATACATCGCCCGGTCGAACAGGCTGACCGAGCGGCTCATCACCACCACCGAGGTATTCCCCCAGGTCAGCACCGCGGTCGGCCCGGCCTCGAGCGGCGAATGCGCCGTCTCCAGCCGCGCCTTGCCGTCCGACAGCAACTGCACCCGCGCCGTCACCTTCATCGGCGGAAACCGCGCCGGATCATGCTGGCCGCCCAAGGTGCACTCGATCACCTGGCCCACCCCCGCCGCATGCGCCGCCCGCGCCGCCTTGGGATCGACGATCTGCGCCAGCACCCGCTTCGGATACCCCGCCTCGCCCAGCGCCCGCAGGATCAGGTTGGAATCCCCCGTCGCCCCGGAGGAGGTCGCATCCGGCGCATCGGTGAAGATCACCTTCCCCTCGATCGTGCGCGCCTGGGCGATCGCGCGCTCCAGGCTGATGAACTTGCCCTGCATCCGCGCCCGCTGCGGCCAGAACTCACCCGCCAGCCGCAGCACCTCGCGCTCCGCCGTCGCCGCGTCATCCTCGGTCATGATGATCACCTGGCTGCACAGCTCCGGCACATCGGTGAACGGATTGCCGATCATGATCCCCGCCGACATCGCGGTGCCCTCGCGCTCCAGCCGCAGACACTCGCGGATCATGTCGCCATAGCAGCCGCTCTTGGTGATCAACTCATCGCCGCGCACCAGCGCCGGGATCACCACGCGCGCGATCGTGGTGCGCGTCTTCTTCGCCATCAACCGCAGCAGCAGCTTCGCCGCGCGCTGGCCGGTGGAGGCGAAATCGACATGCGGATAGGTGTGGTAGATCGCCAACCCATCAATCGCCTTCAGCATCCGGTCCGTGCAGATGCCGTGCAGGTCGAGCGAAATCACGATCGGGATGTTCGGCCCCGCCAGCTTGCGGATCTCGGTGAGAATCCACCCCTCCGGGTCCAACTCGCCATCCGCCCCCATCGCGCCATGCAGCGAGACATAGATGCCGTCGATCCGCTCGAACCCCGCCTGCACCGCCGCCATCAACTCGGACGACACCCGCCCCCAACCCGAAGCCGAGAGCAGCCCCGCACTCCCCGCCCGCGCCGAATAGGTCGGCACCAGCTCCACATCCGCGCCGTCGAACACCTCCAGCGCGCCGCCCAGCCCGGTGTTCAGCCCGCGGTTGCGGTAGAACTCCTCCCCCCGCGAAATCGCGAATTCCTCGTAGCCCGACTGCATCGGGTTGAAGGACGAGATCTCCTGCATGCACTCAACCAGCATGATGCGCTTCATTCGCGTTCCCTTTCGTTCATTCGCGGGCGGGCTTAGTGTTCTCTGGACAAAGGGAGGATAGATCAATGCCAGGACCGAGGGAAACCGCACTCCAGACGCCCGTGCGCATCACGCGCATCAGCGTGGCACCGCTGGTGGGGGAAACCCCGAAAGGCGGCTGGTCCACCGAAATCCGCCCCGAAGACTCCGTCCACGCCCTGCTCGCCGTGCACACCGATGCCGGCATCGTCGGCCATGGCAGCGTGTTCACCAATGGCGGCCTCGCTTTGGCCGGGGTGAAAGTGCTCGAACCCCTCTTCCTCGGCGAAAACGCGCTGGAGCCCGAACGCGTCAGCGAGAAAATGCACCAGAACACCTTCTGGATGGGCCGCGGCGGCACCCTCACCCATGTCATCGGCGGCATCGATATTGCCCTGTGGGACATCCTCGGCAAAGTCACCGGCATGCCCGTCGGCCGCCTGCTCGGCGGCACCTACACCAAGCGCGTGCAGCCCTATTGCTCCCTCCTGATGGACGAGCCCGGCCCAATGCGCGACCTGCTCGCCGAATACCGCGCCCTCGGTTTCCGCGCCTTCAAAATCGGCTGGGGCCCCTTCGGCCGCCGCGATGACACCAAACTCGACGAAGCCATCATCCGCGCCGCCCGCGAAGGCGCCGGCGATGACACCAAACTCTTCGTCGATGCCGGCGCCTCCGACAGCTACTGGCCGCAAGGCCTCAAATGGGCCATGCGCGCCGCCGAAATGCTGAAAGACTTCAACGTCGGCTGGTTCGAGGAAGCCCTCCGCCCCGACGCCATCGACGATTTCTGCCACCTCCGCCGCGTCTCCCCCGTGCCCATCGCCGGGGGCGAATGCCTCACCCGCCGCCAAACCTTCCTCCCCTGGCTGCAACGCGGCGCACTCGACATCATCCAACCCGACGTCACCAAAGTCGGCGGTATGTCCGAACAACGCCGCATCGCCTGGATGGCCGACGACTACGGCGTCAAATACGTCGGCCACGGCTGGAACACCGCCGTCGGCCTCGCCGCCGACCTGCAAATGGCCAGCGCATTCCCCAATACCGACCTCGTCGAATACATCGGCGGAAGCCCCTACCTCGACGGCATCACCCAGTCCCCCTTCAAACTCGACGCCGAAGGCTACCTCCAAATCCCCGAAGAACCCGGCCTCGGCCTCCACCTCGACCCCGACCGCCTCGCCGCCTACACGCCCGACCCCGGCGTGCTGTTCTAGGCACGGCGAGGGAAGGCAAGGCGAGGGGCGCTGCCCCCTCGACCCCCGCCAGGGGCCGAGCCCCTGGACCTCTATGCATTGAAGGCGTGACGCTGAAAGAGAGAGGGGGCCTGCTCCGTGGTTGCAACCACCGAGTAGGCCCCCTCTCTCTTTCAGCGTCCTCTTAAACGGATGGG
>CAIPLM010000078.1 GCA_903865895.1 uncultured Rhodospirillales bacterium
TCGGCCTCGCGGCGATCGGCGGCGGCGGCTTGCAGCGTCTGTCCCGCGCCATGCCGTTGAAACACGTGATGGACCTCGTGCTGACCGGCCGCCGCGTCGGCGCCGAGGAGGCCCGCGCCATGGGCCTCATCAGCCGCGTGGTCCCGGCAGCCAACCTGATCCAGGCCGCAAGCGAGATGGCCGAGGCCGTCGCCGCCGGCGCCCCCCTCTCTATCGCCGCCTCCCGCGCGGTGATCGCCGCCAGCCTCGCCATGCCGGGCCTGGATGACGCACTCCGCGCCCGCTACCCCGAAATCGCCCGCATGGAAACGAGCGAGGACGCCATCGAGGGCCAGGCGGCCTTCATCGAGAAACGCGCGCCCGTCTGGCGCGGACGCTGAACAGGACTGAACACCATGACCGACTTCTACGTAAAAATCGGCGACGGGGCGACCTTCTCCAAAACCGTCAGCGAATACGACGTCTACGGCTTCGCCGGCATCACCGGGGATTTCTCGCCCAACCACACCAACAAGGCCTACATGGAGAAGTCGAGCTACGGCCGCCTCCAGGCTCATGGCGCGCTCATGGTGGGCTTCATGTCCACCGCCTCCACGCTGGCCATCGCCGGCACCCGCCAGGACGCCGATGAAACGCCGGTCTCGCTGGGATATGACCGTATCCGCTTCCTCGCCCCAGTGTATTTCGGTGACACCATCACCGTCACGTACTGCATCTCCGCTATCGACGTGGAGCGCCGCCGCTCCACCGGCGATATCGAAATCCGCAACCAGGACAACGTGCTGGTCGCCGTTGGGCAGCACATCCTGAAATGGGTGAAGAACGCATGAAGACCGACCTCACCGGCCAGGTCGCCATCGTCACCGGCGGCGCCCAGGGCATCGGCTTCGCCATCGCCCGCACGCTGACCGCACGCGGCGCCCGGGTGATCGTATGGGATCGCGATCTGTCGCCACTCGAAGGCAGCTTCTTCACGCCCGCCGGCACCGCCGTGGTGGATGTCGCCTCCTGGCCCGCCGTCGAAGCCGCCTTCAACGCCGCGGTGGCCGAATTCGGGCAGGTCGATATCGCCGTCAACAACGCCGGCATCAACGGGCCGATCAAACCCTCCTGGGAATACCCGCTGGAGGACTGGGACCGTGTGATCGCTATCGACATGACGGCCGTCTTCTACCTCTCCCGCCTCGCAGCCTCGCACATGCGCGAGCGCCGCTACGGCCGCATCATCACGGTGGCCTCCATCGCCGGGAAGGAGGGGGTGCAGAACCTCTGCGCCTATTCCGCCGCCAAGGCCGGGGTGATCGGTTTCGCCAAGGCGCTCGCCAAGGAGGTCTGCGACGCCGGCGTCACCGTCAACTGCATCGCCCCCGCGATGACCGAGACCAAGCTGCTGGAGGGCATGACGGCGGAGCATATCCGCAACATGTCCGCCAAAATCCCCATGGGCCGCCTGGTGCAGCCCGACGAGATCGCCGAAATGGCGGCCTGGATCGCCAGCCCCGCCTGCTCCTTCACCACCGGCTTCGTGTTTGACGTCACCGGTGGCCGGGCAACCTACTGAGGAATCACCACGATGAACCTTGATCAACCGCATCTCGTCGTCATGGGCGCCGGCGCCATGGGCGGGCTGTTCGGCGGGCTGCTCGCCGAGGGCGGGCTGCGCGTTACCCTGGTCGATGCCTGGGCCGAGCATATCGCGGCGATGCGCGCCCAGGGCGGGCTGCGCATGGTCGGCGTCGGCGGCGATCGCATCATCCCGCTGACCGCGACGACGGATGTTGCCTCCATCCCCGCCGCCGACGTGGTGTTCTTCCAGTGCAAGGCTTACGCGAACGAGGCGGCCGCCACCAGCGCGCGCCACCTCTTCGGCAACGGCACGGTGGCGATCAGTTTCCAGAACGGGCTCGGCAACGAGGCCCGCATCGCCGCTGTGCTCGGGCCAGCGAACGTGATCGG
This sequence comes from uncultured Rhodospirillales bacterium, assembly GCA_903865895.1. Classification (GTDB taxonomy): domain Bacteria; phylum Pseudomonadota; class Alphaproteobacteria; order Acetobacterales; family Acetobacteraceae; genus CAIYPH01. The sequence continues at coordinate 1,957 of CAIPLM010000078.1, forward strand.
CGGCCTCACCGCCCAGGCCGGGCTGGTCGAGGCGCCAGGCATGGTGCGCAACTATGGCGACCTCCCCACCCATATCGGCGAAATGGCCGGCGGCCTGTCCGACCGCACCACCCGCCTGGCCGCCGCCTTCACGTCACACGGATTGCCGGTGACGGCGAGCCCGGAGATCAAGCGCGAGAAGTGGAAGAAGCTGCTCGGCAACGTCGCCCTCGGCGCCATCTCGGCGGTGACGGACATGCGCAGCTTCGAGATCATGCAGGTGCCGGAACTGCAAACCACCGTCTTCCGCCTCGTCGATGAGGCCGCCCAGGTCGCCGCCGCCGATGGCGTGGTGCTCGATACCGAGGGCGCCCGCTCCGTGCTGATGAAGCTGATCGATACCACCGGCGGCGGCACCGGCAACGCCAAGTCCTCCATGCGCGAGGACATCATCCGCCGCCGCCGCACCGAGATCGACACCATCCACGGCGCGGTCGCCGCGTTGGGCCGCACATACGGCATCGCCACCCCGACGCTCGATGCCATGGTCGCGGTCGTGAAGGGCGTCGAGGCCATGGCGCTGGCGGCCGGCCGATGAAACCCAGCAAATTCATGACCGCCGATCAGGCCGCCGCCCTGATCGGGGACGGCGCCACGGTCGCGCTGATCGGCGGCGGCGGCGGGCTGGTGGAGGCGACCTGCCTGCATGAGGCGATCGAACGCCGCTTCCTCGGGAGCGGCCACCCGCGCGATCTCACCGTGGTGCACTCGCTCGGCATCGGCGATCGCCGGGAGAGGGGCGTGAACCGCTTCGCCCATGAGGGCATGGTCCGCAAGGTGATCGGCGGGCACTGGACCTGGTCGCCCCGCATGCAGGAGCTCGCCCGTACCGACAAGATCGAGGCCTTTGTGCTGCCGGGCGGGGTGGCGATGCAGCTGTTCCGCGAAATCGGCGCCGGCCGCCCCGGTCTGTTCACCCATGTCGGCCTCGGCACCTTCGTCGATCCGCGCATCGAGGGCGGGCGGATGAATGGCGCCGCCAAGGGCTCGCTCACCGAGTTGGTCGAGGTCGATGGCCGCGAATACCTCCGCTATAAGCCGTTCCCCGTCGATGTCGCGGTAATCCGCGGCTCCTTCGCCGATCCCGAGGGCAATATCTCGCTCGATCAGGAGCCGGCCAACGTCGACATCTACGCCGCCGCCTTGGCCGCGCATAACTCGGGCGGCAAGGTGATCGTGCAGGTGCGCACCGCGGTGGCCGCCGGCGCCCTGCCGGCCCGCTCGGTGCGGGTGCCCGGCGCCATCGTCGATGCCGTGGTGGTCGATCCCGGCCAGTCCATGGGCTACGACGTGGTGTACGACCCAACGATGTCCGGCGAAATCAAGGGCCCGCCGGCCGATCCGGTGCCGCAGCCCTTCACCGTGCGGCAAGCCATCGCCCGCCGCGCGGCCGATGAGCTGCGGCCCGGCGCCGTGCTGAACTACGGCTTCGGCATCCCCGACGGTGTCGCCAAGCTGGTCGCCGAGCGCGGCGAACTCGATCTCTACTACCAGACCATCGAGCACGGTACCTACGGCGGCGAGCTGCTGGACGGCCTCCTGTTCGGCTATGCCCGCAACGCCACCGCGATGATCGACGGCCCCTCCCAATTCGACTTCTACTCCGGCGGCGGGCTCGACATCGCCTTCCTCGGCTTCGGCGAAATCGATCGCCACGGCAACGTCAACGTCTCCAAACTCGGCGGCGTCACCGTTGGCCCCGGCGGCTTCATCGATATCGCGCAGAACGCCAAGAAAGTGGTCTTCTGCGGCAGCTTCGACGCCAAGGGCACCAACCTCGCCTTCGGTCCCGATGGCCTCACCATCCGCCGCCACGGCGAAGTGACCAAACTGGTCGCCGATGTCGAGCAGATCACCTTCTCTGGGCCGGAGGCACTGAAGCGCGGGCAGGAGGTGGTCTACGTCACCGAGCGCGCCGTCTTCCGCCTCACCTCGGGCGGTGTCACCCTCGTCGAGGTCGCCCCCGGCGTCGATGCGGCAGCGGACGTGATCGCCCGCATGGGCTTCGCGCCGCATGTGCCCGCGGCGCCCACGCCCATGAAACTCCAGCATTTCCAGCCCTGAGGTTCCACCATGAAACCCACCCGCATCGCCGTCATCGGCGCCGGCCTGATTGGCCGCAAACACATCGCCGTGCTGCGCGCCGGAAGGCCGGACTACACCCTGGCCGGCGTCGCCGACCCCTCGCCGGCCGCGATGAAGGAGGCCGCCGACCTCGGCTATCCCTGCTACCCCACCATCGCCGCCATGCTCGACGCCGAGAAGCCCGATGGCGCCGTCGTCGCGGTGCCCAACCAGGCGCATGTCTCGGCCGGGCTCGAATGCGTCGAGCGCGGCGTCGCGGTCCTGGTGGAGAAACCCTTCGCCGACACGCTGGCCGAGGGCAAGCGCCTCGTAGAAACCGCCGAGCGGGCAGGGGTGCCGACCCTCACCGGCCATCACCGCCGCCACAACGGCATCATGCGCCGCGCCGCCGAGGTGATCGCCTCGGGCGGGCTCGGCCGCATTGTCGCGGTGAACGGCATGTGGCTCTCCCGCAAGCCCGAGGATTATTTCAACGTCTCCTGGCGCCGCGAACTGGGCGGCGGTCCGGTGCTGATCAACGCCATCCATGACATCGACTGCCTGCGTATGCTGTGCGGCGACGTGGTGAGCGTGCGCGCCGCCACCTCCGGCGCCACCCGCGGTTTCGCGGTGGAGGACACCGCCGCCGCCGTGCTCACCTTCGCCAACGGCGCCGTCGGCACCCTGCTGGTGTCCGACGTCGCGGCCGGCCCCTGGTCCTGGGAGTGGGGCTCGCGCGAAAACCCGTTGCGGCCCTTCGAGCCGGAGAACTGCTACATCATCGCCGGCACCCGTGGCTCCCTCGCCGTCCCCTCGCTGCAATTCCGCTGGTACGAGCCGGGCCGCGAGAACTGGGACCTGGAGATGACCCAGCAGCGCCTGCATGTCGCGCTCGAGGACGCCTATTTCGAGCAGATGCGCAACTTCGCCGCCGTCATCCGCGGCGAGGAGGCCCCCCGTATCTCCGGCCGCGGCGGGCTCGAGACGCTCGCCACCACGCTCGCCATCACCGAGGCCGGCCGCACCGGCGGCACCGTCACCATCGCCGACATGTTGAAGTAGGAGACCCGAATGAGCACCAAGCGCGCCTGCGTCGTCGGCTGGCCGGCCAAGCATTCCCGCTCGCCGAAGCTGCATGGCTACTGGATCAAGACATACAATCTCGACGCCTCCTACGGCATCGAGGAAATCCCCGCCGAGGGTTTCAAGGACTTCATCACCAACCTCGCCGGCCACAACTACGTCGGCTGCAACGTCACCATGCCGCATAAGGACATGGCGCTCGCCCTCTCCCAGCCCGACGCCCGCGCCAAAGCGGTCGGCGCCGCCAACACCCTCTACCTCGATGGCGGCACGCTGCGCGCGACCAACACCGACGTCGAGGGCTTCATCGGCGCCCTCGATGCCGCCAATCCCGGCTGGGACAGCAACACCAAGGAAGCCATCGTCATGGGCGCCGGCGGCGCCGGACGTGCGGTGGTCTACGGCCTGATCGAACGCGGCCTCACCACCATCCACCTCGTCAACCGCAGCCTCGACAAGGCCGAAGCCCTCCGCGCCCGCTTCGGTGACGTGGTGAAACCCGCCCCCTGGTCCGCCCTGCCGGACCTGCTCAAAGGCGCCAAACTCCTGGCCAACGCCACCTCGCTCGGCATGAAAGGGCAGGGGGTCCTGGAGATCGATCTCACCCCGATGGCCCCCGACGCTACCGTGGCCGACATCGTCTACGTCCCCCTCAAGACCGACCTCCTCGCCCAGGCCGAAGCCCGCGGCCTCAAAACCTCCAACGGCCTCGACATGCTCCTCCACCAGGCCGTCCGCGGCTTCGAACTCTGGTTCGGCGTCCGCCCCGTGGTCACCAAGGAGTTGTTCGAACTCCTCGCCGCCGACATCGAAGGCCGCTAGTCCGCACCAGACACCCTCTTCCCCCCTCCCGCGTTTGTGGGCTCGAGCCGCGAAGCGGATCGAGAGGGGGGGGAGGGCAGCGCCGACGCACCCCGACCTGATCACCAGTCAGAATCCCAAGCACCATCCCCGCCGCGCACGCCAAGCGCCCGCACGGTCCCCAACCCCACCAATGCCGCCGGTACATCGCCCCACCAACAACGCCGAAATCGGCGACACGGCACGAACCACCCGCATCCCACGCCCGCAAGCGCCGAGCAGCCCCATAAGCCGCGCCACGGCCCGACGCCCAGCATCATTCACACAGCGCGCCACCGTCGCAGCCATCCCCGCACTGCGCGGGTCCTCCCAGAATTCCGGATCACTGAGCGCCGCACGCACCCGCGCCATCTCCGCCAGCACCCGCGCAATCCGCGCACGATGCCGATGCCCCACCGGCAACCCCGCCAGCCGCGCCTCAATCCGCGCCTGCCGCACCACCAACACCCCGCACAGCATCCCCACCACGCGCAGCACGAGGCTCCGTAGCAGGATGTGCAGGATTGCGGAAAGCGGCGACATGCGGGCGGGCTCCTTTGCCGGGGTGAACGAAGCCCGACATTACCCGCAACCCAGGCAAACAGTCAAGAACAAAATTCGAACTAAAGAAATTAATCTACAAAACCTCACCCCACCCTCGTCATTGCGAGGCGAAGCCGAAGCAATCCAGCGAAGCCGCGCGCCCCGCAGGCGCCGGCCAATCACCATCACCCCGCCGCCGGCCACAGCTCCGGATGCGCCCGCAACCACGCCACATAACCCTGCACGCCCGAAGCCAGCGAAACGCCCGGCACAAACCCGGTATCCTCCGCCAACCGCCCCCCCGCCAGCGGCGCCCGCAGCGCGGTGAAACGCGTCCACGGGTCAGTCCCCGGCCCAAGATCGAGCACCGCCCCCGGACAAGCCACCCGCACCGCCTCGGCCACGGCGGCAGCCGGAAAATTCACCCCATGACCCAGATGATACATCCCATGCCGCAGCATCGGGGCCGCCGCCGCCGCCAGCAACCCGGCCGCCACGTCGCTCACATGGGTGAAACTCGCCGCGAAATCCCCGCCGCCCTCCCGTATCGCCTCGCCCCGCAGCGCCCGCAGCGCGAAGGACGGTATCGGCCCCCGCGCCGGCGACAGGCTCACCACCGGCGGCCCATACACCCAGGAAATCCGCACCGAAGCGGCAGAGAGCGAAAACTCCAGCCGATACATCTCCACCATCTGCTCGGCGACCGCTTTGGTGGTCCCGTAGACATTGCCCGGCTGCGGCGCCTCATCCTCCAGGATCGGCGTCACCAAATCGGCCCGCCGCTGGAACACCGAGCCGGTGCTGACCAGCAGAAACCGCCGCCACCCCTCCCGCTTCGCCGCATCGAGCAGCGCGACGGTAGCGCCGCAATTGGTCGCGAAGGCGCCCTGCGGATTGGGCCGCGCGAACACCTCATTGGAAATCGCCGCCGCATGGATGCACGCATCGATCGGCGTCTCAGCCGCAAACGCCGCCACCGCGGCAGCATCGTCGAGCTCCAACTGCCGCCAAGTCACCCAAGGCGCCGCGCCATCCGCCGGCGCCACCCCGCGATGCACCGCGATCACCGCCAACCCCATCGCCGCCGCCTGCCGTACCAATTCCCGCCCGACATGCCCGGCCGCGCCGGTAATCAGCAGGGTCATCGCACCCGCCCCCCTGTTGATGTGCACCCGCCGTGCAAAGTGGCGCGCCCTGCTGGACTCGAACCAGCGACCCACAGCTTAGAAGGCTGTTGCTCTATCCACCTGAGCTAAGGGCGCATGCCTTGACCAATCGATTGTGCCACGAATCGCCCGCCACAGCGAGAGCCCGCGGCGATCCATGCGCCCGGCGCATGCAAGAGTCCGCCGCGCTGGCGGTGGCCGGTGCGTTGACCCGGGGAACACGAGGGCTAGGGTGAGTTACTTAGCCCGGGAGCCCGCATTTGCGCCATCTGACCTTTGCCGCCGGAGTCGCGGCCTGTCTCGCCGTCGCCGGCTGTGAGACCGTGGGGCCGAACTATGTCGCGCCCCAGGCCGACCTGCCCAAGAGCCTCAACCTCCCCGTGCCCGCCGCCAAGCGCAGCGGCGCGGTCGCCGAACCGGTGGATCCCACTTGGTGGAAGGTGTTCGGAGACCCGGTGCTGATCTCGCTCGAACAGCGCCTCTCCGAGTCCAACCTCGATCTGCGCGCCGCCGCCACCCGCCTCGCCCAGGCCCGCGCCCAGCTCGGCTTCGTCTCCACCGCCGGCCTGCCGAGCACCCAGGTGAAGGGCTCCTACACCAACAGCCGCACCAGCGCCGTCGGCCCCTCCGACCTCGGGGTGAAAAGCTCGGCCAGCGCGCCCGGTTCCGGCCAGTCCCACCCGCTGCCGGTCTCCGAGCTGTTCCAGCCGCATGACGTCTACCAGGCCGGCTTCGATGTCGGCTGGGAGGTCGATTTGTGGGGCCGGGTGGCGCGGCTCATCGAATCGAGCACCGCGCAGCTCGAGGCCGTCGCCTATGCCCGCCACGAAATCGAGGTCACCGCCAGCGCCGAACTGGCGCGGAACTACGTGCTGTTCCGCGGCACCCAGCTCAAGCTTCAGATCACCCGCGAAAACCTGGCCGCCGCCAATAAAAGCCTCGCTTTGACCCGCGAACGCGCCGCCGGCGGCGTCACCACCGACCTCGACGTCGCCAACGCCGCCGCCACGGTGGAGACCATCGCGGCGAACCTGCCGGCGCTCGAAGCCCGCAAGGCGGAGCTCGCCAACGCCATGGCCCTGCTGCTCGGCGCCCAGCCGCGCGCGCTGGAGGCCGAACTGGCCGCGCCGCGCGCCGTGCCGCCGGTACCGCCCCGCGTGCCCGTCGGCATTCCCTCCGAACTCGCCCTGCGCCGGCCGGATATCCGCCGCGCCGAGGCGCAGCTCCACGCCGCCACCGCCGATATCGGCGTCGCCACCGCCGATTTCTATCCGCGCGTGGTCCTCGCCGGCTCCGGCGCCATGCAGGCGCTCAACATCCACCAACTCTTCAGCGGGCTCGCCGCCACCTACTCGCTCGGGCCGAGCATCTCCCTGCCGATTTTCGATGGCGGGCGGGTGAAGCGCACCGTCGAGCTGCGCGAGGCACAGCAGCAGGAGGCCGCCATCCTGTGGCAACGCACCGTGCTGGTCGCCCTGCATGACGTCGACAACGCGCTGACCTTCTATGATGCCGAGCAGCGCCGCTTCGATCGCCTGCAAGCTGCCGTGGCCGCCAATCGCCGCGCCCTCGGCCTCGCCCGCGCCCGCTACGAGCAGGGCGTCGCGGACTTCCTCCAGGTCCTCGTCGCCCAGCGCGCCCTGCTCGCCGCCGAGCAGGACCAGGCGGACAGCCAGACCACCATCAGCACCAATCTCGTGCTGCTCTACAAGGCGCTCGGCGGCGGCTGGGACAGCACGGCGCAGTAGAAGGGTTTACATCCCCTTAACGGCCGGCATGGTCGAACTCCCCGGCTTATCCGGGGAGTGCCATGCCGACCGCCGCCACCGATCGCCGCATCGCCATCGCGCTGTTCGCCGCCCTGTGGGCGACCTATGCGCTGGTCGGGCCGGGCTTCATGGTGCTGAACCCCAATACGGTCAGCCGCATGGGCTATATCTTCGCCCTGCTGCATGAGCACGTCGCCAATATCGACACGGTGGCCGCCTTCACCGTCGATAAGGCGGAACTGGCCGGGCATTTCTACATGGACAAGGCGCCCGGCCTCTCGCTGCTGGCGCTGCCCTTCGTCGCCGGGTTTGACGGGCTGATGCACCTGCTTGGCGCGCCCACCGCGCTGATCGAGGACGGGCAGTTCTCGCTGCACTACATCCTGGCCAGCACGCTTGCGGTGCTGGTGACGGTGGCGCCACTGACGGCTTCGGGCGGGGCGGCGGTCTTCGCCGCGGCGCGCCGCCTCGGCGCCTCGCGCATGGCCAGCGGCTTCGCGGCTGTTCTGTTCGGCCTGTGCACCCCAGCCTTCGGCTGGGGTACCGTGCTGTTCGGCCACGCCGCGACGGCCGGGCTGCTGATGCTCGGCTTCGCCCAGGTGCTCGCCGCGTCCGACCTCCCATCCCCCCGGCAACCCCTGCGCGCCGGGCTGCTGGCCGGGCTGCTGCTCGCCGGCGCCGTGGTGATCGAATTTACCGCCGCCATCCCGGCCGCCCTGATCGGGCTCGCGGGTCTCTATCGTCTCGCGCGCCTCGGTGATCGTGCGCGGCTCGGCCGGAGCCTCGGCGGCGTCATGCTCGGCGCCGCTGCAGCCGCACTGCCGCTGCTGGCCTACAACACCCTAGTGTTCGGCGCCCCGTTCCAACTCGGCTACGGCCATGTCGTCGGTTTCGAGGGAATGCAGCGCGGCTTCTTCGGCATCGTGCTGCCCGACCCATCCGTGGCGCTGGCGCTGCTGGTGGGTGCCAAGCGCGGCCTGCTGCCGGTCTCCCCGGTGCTGGCAATTGTCCCGCTGGCCTGGCTCGCCGCCCGCCGCTGGCCGATGGAGATCGTCGCCTGCGTGATCGCCATCCCGCTCTCGCTGCTCGCCATCAACGCCGGCTACGCCTATTGGGACGGCGGCGCCGCCACCGGCCCGCGCCATCTCGTCCCGGCGCTTCCCTTCCTCGCCCTCGGCTTCGCCCCGCTGTGGGACCGCGCCGGCACCGCCGGTCGCGGGCTGCTCGCCACCGCCGCGCTGGCCTCGCTGGCGATCTCCCTGCTCTGCGCCGTCACCGCCATGGGCGCGCCGGTATGGGAGGAGAACCCGCTGCCGGACTACCTCTGGCCGCGCTTCCTCAGCGGTGACACCCATAGCCTGCTGGCGCTCACCGGCGATGGCGGGTTCCGCTGGCTGGTGCTGCTCGCGCTGCCCTGGCTGATCGCCGTGCGCGCATTAGGGCTTGTCCCGACTCGATCCACCGTTGCAGCCGTGCCGGTGACGCCCTAGTTTCCGCCCTCCACGCGCGGAGGGGCGGCATGACGGACAGGGAGGGACGGATCGCGCGGCGGGCGATGCTCGCCTCCCTGCTGCTGGCCCTGCCCGCGGCGGCCGCTCAGGCCCAGGAAGGCCTGCCCGCCCCGCGCGTGCGGCCACCGCCGAAGCATGAGACCGTGCCGCCATCGCCGGGCAAAAGCTACGAATGGGCCGGCGGCTTCTGGCGCTGGACCGGATCGCACTTCGTCTGGGTCAAGGGCCGCTACAAGGCGCACCGGCCCTGGTCCTATCGCTGGGTGAAGGGCCATGCCGAAGGCAGCGGCGGGCTCGAAAAATGGGTCGCCGGCTATTACGGCCAACCCGGCCTGAACCATCCCAAATTGCGCTAAACCCTACTGGATCGCCCCGAAGGTGAGTCCGCGCACCATGTAGCGTTGCAGCCAGGTGAACACCGCGGCCACCGGCACCGTCGCCGCCAGGGTCGCCGCCATCACCTGGTTCCATTCCACCGAGTAACGCCCGGCGACCAAATTCACCACCTGGAGCGTGACAGTCTGCCGATCGACGTCACGCAGCAGGGTCAGCGCGACCGCGAACTCATTCCAGGCCGCCACAAAGGCGACAATCCCCGTAACGGAGATCGCCGGCAGCGCCAGCGGCAGGAAGATGGAGCGGATGGCGCGCAACCGGGTGCACCCATCCATCCACGCCGCCTCCTCGATCTCCCGGGGAATGGCGGCGAAATAGGACGAGAGCATCCACACCGCAAAGGTCATCTGGAAACCGGCATAGGGGATGATGATGCCGATCCGCGTATTCACCAGCGTCCCATCGCCCCAGGGGATCGAGGCCATCAGGCGAAACAGCCCGAGCACCAGCAGGATCGGCGACAGCATCTGCACCACCAGCAGAAACTGGCGATAGGCGCCGGCGAGGCGAAACTGCATCCGCGCCAGCGCATAGGCCGCCGGCACCGCCACCACCAGCGTGCACAGCGTCGATTCCACCGCGATCTCGATGGAGTTACGCAAGGCGAGCGCGAAGCGGGTGGCGTTCCACATTTCGCCGAATGCGTCGAAGGATGGACGCTGCGGCAGGAAGCGCGGCGGGTAGGTGAAGATCTCGCTGAGCGGCTTCAGCGCGGTGACCAGCATCACCATGAAGGGGAACAGGCTGATCAGCACCAACGGCGACAGCGCCAGCCAGCACAGCAGTGAGAGGCGCGCCCGCTTCATGCCCGCTCCCGCCCCTGCATGCGTAGATAGAGAAGGGTGAAGCTGAACACGATCACCAGCATGATCAGGGAAATCGCCGCCGCCGGGCCAGGCCGGCCGAGGCGGAAGGCGAGGTCATACAAATAGGTGATGAGGATGTGCGTCGTATCGTTCGGCCCGCCCTGGGTCATGATCCAGATGATCGGGAATGAGTTGAACACATGGATCATGTTGAGGATCATCGCGATGCCGATGAAGCTCTTCAGCAGGGGCAAAGTCAGCATACGGAACTGCATCCAAGGCCCCGCCCCGTCGATCCGCGCCGCCTCATAGATATCCCCGGGGATGGACGACAACCCGCCCAGCAATACGGTGGTGGTGAACGGGATCGAGACCACGATCCCGATGGCGATCTCGATCGGGAACGCCGTCTCCGGCCGCGCCATCCAGGCCAACCCGCGCGGCAAGGCGCCAATCGCGGTGAGGAAGGTGTTCACCACCCCGTAATCCGCGTTGAACGCCCAGAGCCACACGATCGAAGCCATCGACAGCGAGACCGACCACGGCAGCATCACGATGGTCCGCGCCAACCCCCGCCCGGCGAAATCGAGGTTCAGCACCACCGCAACGGGGATAGAGATCACCATGGTCCCGCCGACCACGAAGCCGGTCCAGATCAGGGTGCGCCACAGCGAGGCCTGAAACGTCGCATCCGCCAGCACATTGGCGAAATTGCCCCAGCCGGTGAAGGCGCGGATCATGCCGAAGCGCGACACCTCATGCAGCGAGAGCCGCACGATCTCGTAGAGCGGATACCCCACCACGAAGGCCGCGAGCACCAGGCTCGGGCCGATCATGGCGATAACGGGGAAGGGGAGAGCGGCGACCCCGCCGCGGCCCCGCATTACTTGCCGAGCGCCGCGTTGGCCTCGGTCTCCGCCTTCTTCAGCGCCGCCTCGGGCGTGGCCGAGCCGAGATAGACGGATTGCGCGGCATTGGTGACGGCCTTGGCGGTATCCTCCCAGCCCGTCACGGTCGGCGCGAAATGCGCGTTAGGCAGCAGGTTCACGAAGGTCTGCAACCGCTCATTCCCGGTGAAATACGGGTCCGCCGCCTCGGCCTTGGTGGTCGGCAGGAAGCCCTCGGCCTTGGTGAACTCGATGCGCGGCCCGGCGGTGAACAGGAAGTCGAGGAACTTCCAGGCGGTCGCCTTCACCTTGGAGTTCTTGAACATCACCACGCTGTCGGTCACCGCGTAGGTCGCGTTGGTCGTGCCGGTGGGGACGGGGGCGATGCCGTATTCGAGGGTCGGCACTTCCTTGGCGATCTGGTTGATCAGGAAGGGCGCGGTGATCACCATGCCCAGGCGGCCCTGCTTGAACAGGTTCTGCAAATCCGTGCGGTCATAGTCCGTCACGCCCGGCTGGCTCAGCCCGCGATCGACGATCGACTTGTAGAGCGTCAGCGCCTTCACCCCGGCCGGCGAGTTGAAGGCGGCCTTGATGTCCGGGCTCACCACCGTGCCGCCATAGCTCCACAGCGCATAGTAGAGGTAGACGTCCACCTCGGTGCCCTTGCCCTGCACGCCGAAGCCATTGCCACCGGCCGCCTTGATCTTCTCCGCCGCGGCGACCACCTCATCCCACGTCTTTGGCCCCGTCGGGAAGCCGGCCGCGGTCAGCATCGCCTTGTTGTAGTAGAGCCCGCGCGCGGAGGCGGCGATCGGCAGGCCGTAGGTCTTGGCCTTGATCTGCGAGGGATTGAGGAAGGTGCCGATGAACCGGTTGCGGAAATCGGCGTTCATGTAGCCGTCGAGCGGCTCCACCAGATCGTCGCGCACGAAATCGAGCAGCCAGCGCGTGCCGATGATCGAGATGTCGGAATTGGCGTTGCCCGAAATATCCGTCTGCAGCTTCTGGAACAGCGCATTCCAGTTCACCACCTCGATCTTCACCTCATGCCCCGGATTGGCCTTGGCGAACTCGGCGGCCATCTTCTCGAAGAACGGCCCAGTGGCGGCGGAGTAATAGGATACGGTGACGCGCACGGTATCGGCCTGCGCCGGTGCCGCGAGCGGCGCCATGGCGAGGCCGAGCACGGCGCCGAGCCTGCTCCAGCTGCGGAAAGCTGCCTTGAAGTCGATCATCGCCAATCCCCCTGCTACCCCCGCCGCGCACCGGCGGGAAACCGCAATCATGCGTCGGCTTCAGGCGCTTGGGCAATCCCGCGGCTCAGGCGTCATCGTAACGCTCCATGACCTCGAGCCAGTTCATCGGCTTCGGCGCGGCCGCCCCTTCGGGCGCGGCGCCCCAAATCACCCAACCCTGCCGCATGAAGGTGGCCCGGCAGGCTGTACGGTAGGCTTCGGGCAACGAACCATCCCAGATCACCAGCTGAGCGCCGTCCATTTCTCGCGCCATCGCCAGCTCCGTCATCTCATCGATCAATCCGGCCTGCCCGAGTGCCTCGATTTTGCTGAGGTTGAGGTCGGCGAATCGTGCATGCATATCGCGCAGCACCGTGGTGAGGCGCTCCGCCCCCGGAATTTGCCCGAGCTGCAGCCGGTGGAGGAACATGTCGAGGCTGAAGACCCGCACGGTCTCGCCGGCACCGGCAAGCAGCGCACTTAGACTGCTCTTGCCCGAGTTGGGCGGTGCATCGATGAAAATAATACTCGGGCGCCGCAAGCAGATGTGCAGCATGAAACGTCCGGGCGCGCCGGGCATCCCGCAAGGCCATGAACGCAGCACGTAGTCAGCCAGGCCGCGCCTGATGTCGCCGAGCCAGGGCAGATGCGGGTGGCTGCCGGGTTCATTCCGGCCAGACCGCAACTCGACGTCAACCACAAGCGTGCCAAATATCCCAAGTGCGCCCATCATCCCGATGATACCGGGTACCGGATCAGCCACCCCGTCGAATACGCCATACGCGAGCACCAGGCTCAGGCCGGTCGGGATCAGAGCCCCGGGCGGCACCACCGTCACCTCCGCGGCGCCGGCGGTTCGGAGGAACTGAGCGTGGAACTCCGGGATGCCGCCGAGCACCGCGCAGCGCGCGCCCTCGACACTCGGCAGCCGGAGCAGGCTCAGATGCCCGTCCACATAAGGCGCCAGCATGCCCTCCTCGGGTATCATGCCAGCTCGATCACCACCGGTACGTGGTCGGACGGCTGCTCGCGGCCGCGCTCGTCACGGTCGGGCGTGGCGGAGATCAGCGCCTCGGCGAGGCTGGGCGAGAGCAGGGCATGGTCGATCCGCAGCCCGGAGTCGCGCGGCCAGGCGCCGGCCTGATAGTCCCAGAAGGTCCAGATCCGCTCATCCGGATGCAAAGCGCGGATCGCGTCGGTGAGGCCGAGCCAGACGAGGCTGCGATACTCCGCCCGCGTCGCCGGGCGGCACAGCGCATCCTGCGGGCCAAGGGCGGCAGGGGAGTAGTCGGCGTCGGTCGGGCAGACGTTGAAATCGCCGAGGATGGCGAAGGGCTTGTCGGCCTCCAGCAGTTCCGCAGCCCGCGCCCGCAGCGCCGCCATCCATGCCAACTTATAGGCATAGCCGGCATCGCCGCCGGAATTGCCGTTTGGCAGATAAATACCGATCAGCGTCAGCCCGCCGGCCTCGATCTCCACATAGCGCGCCTGGGCGTCCCCCTCGGGCAGGCCGGGCAGAGCGCGATGGGTGGTGGTGAAGGGGATGCGGCACAGCGCCGCCACCCCGTTATAGCTTTTCTGCCCCACCACTTCGGCCCGATAGCCCGCGGCCTCGAAGGTCATCGCCGGGAATTGCGGCGCCTCGCATTTGATTTCCTGGAGAAACAGCACGTCCGGCTGCACCCGCTCCAGCCAGGCACGCACATGGGTTTCGCGCTGGCGGACGGAGTTGACGTTCCAGGTCGCGATCTTCACGAAGTCAGGCCACCGAGAAGGACGTGCCGCAGCCGCAGGAGGAGGCGGCATTGGGGTTGCGCACCGCGAAATGCGCCCCCATCAGCGCCTCGGTATAGTCGAGCTCGGAGCCGGCCAGCAGGTCCATGCTCGCGCGGTCGATAAAGACCCGAGCGTCGTGATGCTCGATCACGATGTCCTCCGCGTCGCGGTTGGCATCGAGATTGAAGCGATACTGGAAGCCGTTACACCCGCCGGCCAGCACCTCGACCCTGAGGGCGAGCTGGCCAGGTTGCTTCGCCACGATGTCCGCGATGCGGGCGGCGGCGCGATCGGTAAGACGGAAGGGGGTGAGCTGATCTGTGTCCATAACCTCGAACATAGCGCGTATCGGCCAGGTTTGAAGGGGGGCGCATTGAAGCAGGGCGGGCCAGGGTGTATGCGCGGCGCATGGACAGGGCAAAATGGGCCGTCAGACCGGATCATACGCGCGGGCGGCTCCATCCGGAGCCCGAATCGCCGTCGCGCAGCCCGTTCCAGCGCGACCGGGACCGGGTGATCCACAGCTCCGCCTTCCGCAAGCTGCAATATAAAACGCAGGTCTTCGTTAACCACGAGGGCGATTTCTACCGCACCCGCCTCACCCATTCGCTGGAAGTGGCGCAGATCGCCCGCTCCATCGCCCGCGAACTCGGGCTCGACGAGGATCTTACCGAGGCGCTGGCCCTCGCGCATGACCTCGGCCACCCCCCCTTCGGCCATGCCGGCGAGGATGCGCTGGCGCTCGCCATGAAACCCTTTGGCGGATTCGACCATAACGCCCAGTCGCTCCGCGTCGTTACCCTGCTGGAATCCCGCTATGCCGCCTTCGATGGGCTGAACCTCACCTGGGAAACCCTGGAGGGACTGGCCAAACATAACGGCCCGGTGCGCCGCCCCCCCGCCTATGTCGCGGAATATGACGCGCGGCACGGGCTGGAACTCGCCACCCACGCTTCGGCCGAGGCGCAGGTGGCCGCTTTGTCCGACGATATCGCCTATCACAGCCATGATCTCGATGACGGGCTGCGCGCCGGCATTCTCTCCTTCGCCGATATCGCCCATCTCCCCGTCGTCGGCCCCGCTTTGGCCGATGCCCGCCTGGCCAGCCTCGACGTGCCGCCCACCCGGCTGCGCCACGAGACCAATCGCCGCGTCATCAACGCGCTGATCAACGACGTGGTGCAGGAAAGCCGCCGCCGCATCGCAGCCCTGGACCCGGAGGACGCCGCCGCCATCCGCCGCGCCAAAAAGCCGGTGATCGCCTTCAGCCCGCCGATGGCCGAGGCCAACGGCATCATCAAGGAATTCCTCTACGCCCGCATGTACCGCCACTGGCGGCAGAACCGCATGCACTACAAGGCGCGCAAAGTGGTGGGCGAGCTGTTCGCCGTGCTCAACGGCGAGCCCGGCCTGCTGCCCGATGACTGGCGCGCCCGCGCCGGCGAAGGGGTGGGCACGCCCCGCATGGCCAGCGTGGTATGCGACTACATCGCCGGCATGACCGACCGCTTCGCCATGGATGAGCACCTCCGTTTGACCGATATCTCCGTCAGCGGCTGACCGAACAGGACCAGGATGACCGATAATATCTTCTCGACCCTGCGCGAGCGCGTAATCGCCGCTCTGCGCGCCATCGTGCCCGACCTGCCCGAGGACGTCGCCGCCCGCGTGGAGGTGACGCCGAGCAAGGACCCCGCACACGGCGACATGGCGACCAACGCGGCGATGGTCTCGGCCAAGCCCGCGCGCATGAAGCCCTCCGATATCGCAGCCCAACTGGTCGCGACCCTCGCCGCCGATCCGCTGGTGGCCGATGCGGCCTCGGCCGGCCCAGGCTTCGTCAATCTCCGCCTGCATGAATCCGCCTGGCGCGGCCTGCTGCCCGGCATCCTCCAGTCCGGCA
>CAIPLM010000079.1 GCA_903865895.1 uncultured Rhodospirillales bacterium
GAGACGGCGCTATGCCGAACGATCTGACGGGGCCGCATGCCCCGGAGGGCTACATGCGGAACGTGTTCGGCCACCTGGTGCCGACGCACATGGTGCGGCCGGAGCTGCGGCTGCAGGACCAGCTGGTGAAGGACCTGCTTCTGCGGGCCGACAGGTTGCGTGGGCTGATCGCGGCTGAGAAGGCGGCGATGATGAGCGACGTGCGGGCCTTCCTCGCGCTGCTCGACGAGAAATACGGGGTGAAGCGGGTCGGCCAGCGCGGCGGCGTGGTGCTGGACAGCTTCGACGGCGATGCTCGGGTGACGATCTCGGTGGGCGACAGCATCACCCTCGGGCCGGAACTGAGCGCGGCGCGGGCGCTGATCGACGAGTGCATCGGGCGCTGGGCAGCCGGGGCGGACGAGCACCTCAAGGCGCTCGTCGACGACGCGTTCAAGGTCGGCGAGACCGGCAAGCTGGCGGTCGACCGGGTGCTGGCGCTGCGGCGGATCGAGATCGACGACCCGACCTGGAAGCGCGCGATGGATGCGATCAATGACGCCATCCAGGTGACGCGATCCCGCGAGTATCTGCGGCTTTACCAGCGACCGGCGCGCGAGGCGAAGCTGGAGCAGGTGGCGATCGACTGGAGCAAGCTGTGAGCCTCTCCTTCGATCAGCGGGTGGTGGCACGGGGCTGGCGGGTTTTCGAGGCGACCCCGAGCCCGAACCGCACCGGGGCCAAGGCGCCGATCGGCGCGCGGGTGCGCTGGCTCGGCGAATTGCTGAAGGACGCCGAGGCGTCGCCGCGCCTGAACGCCAAGGAAGAGAACTTCATCGCGGGGCTGCGGCGGCGCTTCGATCGCGAGCGCGCCGGCACCGGGCTGACCGATACGCAGCTGCGTTGGCTGCGTTCGATTGAAAGGAAAATCCATGCGATCGGCTGACAAGAAGGGCGCCGCCGCGCCACTGAGCGGGGACCGGCGGGCGATGATCGCCAAGGTGCATGTCGCCAAGAAGGCGCTGGCGATGAGCGAGGACAGCTACCGCGCGCTGCTGCGGCGGGTGAGCGGGGGCGACAGCCTCTCGGCCTGCACCGATGCCACGCTCATAGCGGTGCTGGCGGAGTTCAAGCGGCTCGGATTCACCGCGCCGCGCCGGGCCTCCGACAAGCCGCACGTGCGGAAGATCTACGCGCTTTGGCGGGCTCTTAAGCCGCATCTGGATGCGCCCTCAGACGACGCCTTGCGCTCGTTCGTGAAGCGGCAGACGGGCGTGATGGCACCCGAGTGGCTGGACGCGGCGCAGGCCAACAAGGTGACCGAGGGGCTCAAGGCATGGGCCAAGCGGCTGGGGGTGGAGCATGGCTGACCTCACCCCGTTCGAGCGCGATTTCCTGCGCTCGCTGCCGCGCGAGATCGTCGGCACCCCCAGCCAGCCCAACCCGCTGAGCAAGGCCGAGCGGGCGGCGTTGGTGCGCCTCCAATCCGCCGGGTTGATCACCGTCCAGGTGGAGTCCGCCTATCGCGGCAGGGCATTGCAAACCGATGCCGGGCGCGATGCGCTGCGGAGGGCGGCATGAGGCACGGGCGCGGGCTGGCCGTGGACGCGGCGCTGCTGATCGACGCGACGCCGGCAGCAAAGGCGATGGACGCGGCGCTCGCGCCGCTGGGCTTCGCGCTGAAGCCGTTGGCGCGGGCCAGCATCATTCAGCGCGGGCTGATCCGCGCGACGGTGGTGTGGCGGTGCCGCGCGCGCGGTGCCTCGACGACCCTCAACGTGACGCTGGCGTTGACGGACCTCGCCTGATGGACACAACCGGCACCGACCAGGCGCTCGCAATCCGGGTGGAGCTGCTGCCCGAGGGGCTGCGGCATCTGGCGGCGCTGTCCTCGCCGGAGATGGCGATCCGCTTCGCGCGGGAGTTTGGTGGCGAGCGCATCTACATCCCGCGCAAGGTGAGCCTCACCTCGCCGCTGATCGAGTGCCTGGGGATCAAGCTCGCACTGCTGGTGTGCGATCGACATGGCGGCGAGGAATGGGATGTGGCCAGCGCCCGCACCTATATCCGCTGGCTCGACGTGCGGGCGCTGAAAATGGCTGGGTTGTCGGTGCGGCAGATCAAGCGGAAGCTGGGCATCGGCATGCGCCATATCCGCCGGCTGCTGAATGGGTTCGACCCCCATGGCGTGCCGATGGGTGAGCTTGCCCGCGCGGTGGCGGAACTCTACGAGGTGAAGGTGATCGATGCCGAGCCGGCCAAGGCGCCACGCGGCAACCCGAACCAGATGCTGCTGCCGCTGTTCGGCGATGGCGGCGGCGGAGGGGACACCTGACACCCTGATTTGCGCGCGGCCCCGCGCGCACGATGAAGCCTCATCAGGAGGCTCTCATGGATTTTCTCGCCAGTCTCGGCCAGACGCCGCTGTCGGCCATCGTGCCCTATGTCACTGCCGCCATCGCGATCGCCACCATTCTGCTCAACATGATGCCGCCGCCCGGCAGCGGCGGTTCCTCGGTCTACGCGATGATCTGGAACTTCGTGCACGTCGTCGCGAACCTTCGCTCGCCCCCCGCGACGCCATCGACCGCCGCGCCGGCAGCTTCCGCGACGATGCTGCCCGGCTGGCTGGTCGGCTTGATGCTTGCCGCCACGCTCGCCGCCTGCACCTCACAGCAAGAGCAGCAGGCCGTGCAGTTTCTCCAGGTGGCTTGTGACGTGGACGGCGTGGTGCAGCCGGCCGTCGTGCCGCTGGCCAAGCTCGCCGGGGCGGACGGTGCGACCATTGCCAACGTCGATGATCTCCTCGTGCACCCCGCCGTCGCCGAGGCTTGCGCCAAACTGAACGGCAGGCCGGCCCCGGCATTCCCGGCTGGCGGCCTCGGCGCAGCGGCCCCGAAGTAACGCAGCCCTGGCCGGCGCCGGTGGCGCCGGCCAAGCCGCACCGCAACCTCCGGCGACAGGGCGCACATGTTTGAAATCCCCATCGCTATCCGCTTCTGGATCGATCTCATCGGCCTCATCGGCGGCGCCGTTGGCGTGCTGGCCGGCGCGGCGTGGTGGTTGATCCGGCACTCGCTGGTCACGCACACCGCGCTGGAGGGCAAGATGGCCCCACTCGGAACCGTGCTGGACGACCATGGCAACCGGATCGCCAAGGTCGAAAACGACATGAAACACCTGCCGAGCGGCGACGATTGGCACAGCGTGCGCGAGCAGATGATCCGCCTCGAAGGCGGGATCAACAATCTCGAAACCCAGGTCACGGCGGTGCGCGAGACGATGGAGCGCATCGAGCGCCCGCTCAACGTGCTGATCGACGGCAAGCTGAAGGCGGGCAGTAAATGAGCTTCAAGGACGACTGGATCGGCTCGCGCCGGGCGCATCTGCTGCGCTTCCTCGTGCGCGCGGGCGGCGAGGCGAATGAGAGCGTGATCTGCACCACGATGGAGCACACTGGCTTCGGCCGCGACACGCGCGAGGATTTCCGCGGCGACATCACCCACCTCACGCGCAACGGCTGCCTCACCGACGAGTGGATCGACGATGTGCGGGTGGTGCGCATCACCGAGCGCGGCGATATGACAGCGCAGGGGCGCGTGGAAGTGCTCGGCGTCGAGTGCTCGCGCTGGCGCGCCCCCTGATGGGCCGCCCCTCGAAATTCGACCGTCTCGGCCCGGAGATCCGCGAGGAGGTGGCGCGGCTGCGCGATCGTGGCCGCACGGTCGAGGAGATCATGGCGCATCTCAAGGCGCTGGAGATCGACCCCGCCGCCCTGCCGTCGCGCTCCGGCCTGGCGCGCGAGATCCAGCCGATCGACGCGGCGCTTGAGATGTTGCGGCAGAGCCGGCTGGACAGCGAGGCGATTGTCAAGCGCCGCGACGACGAGCCGGAGGGGCGGCAAGGGCGCGCGAATGTCGAGCTGATGCAGGGGCTGATGTTCAAGGTGCTGATGGGGCAGGCCAGCAACGCCGAGGTGACGTTGACGCCGAAGGATACCGCCCTGCTCGCCAAGGCGATGGCCGATACCGCGCGGGCCGAGCGCCAGGCGCTGGAGACGCGGCGCGAGATCAGGCGCGAACTGCGCGAAGAGGCCGAGCGCGAGCTGGCCAAGCTGGAGACCGAGACCAAGACCGAGGCGGTGTCGCCGGCCGAGATGATCGCACGCATCCGCGCGCTCTACGCCGGCGAGGCCTGACCATGGCGGGGTTGCTCTACCCCTACCAGGTGCGCTGGCTGCGCGACCAGGCGCGGTTCAAGATCGGCATGTTCGCGCGCCAAACCGGCAAGACCTTCACCACCACGTTGGAGATCTCCGACGATTGCGTGGCGGCCGATGCGATTGGCGGGCGGACGCGCTGGGTGATCCTGTCGCGCGGCGAGCGCCAGGCGCTGGAGGCGATGAACGAGGGCATCCGGCCGCACCTCAAAGCCTATGGCATCGCGGCTGAGCTGCTCGAGTACGACCTGAAGCTGGAGGAGGCGACGCACCGGGCGGCCGAGATCGCGCTGCCCAATGGCAGCCGCATCACCGCCCTGCCGGCCAACCCCGACACCGCGCGCGGCTTCTCGGCCAATGTGTTCCTCGACGAGTTTGCTTTCCACAAGGACAGCCGGGCGATCTGGGGCGCGCTGTTCCCGGTGGTCTCCAAGCCCGGCCTGAAGCTGCGCATCTGCTCCACGCCGAACGGGCGGGGCAATAAGTTTTACGAACTTTGGAACAGCAACGAGGGCACCTGGTCACGCCATCGCGTGGACATCAACCAGGCGGTGGCGGACGGGCTGCCGCGCGACCTCACGGAGCTGCGCGCCGCCGCCGGTGACGACGATCTGTGGCGGCAGGAATACGAGCTGGAGTTCCTCGACGAGGCCAGCGCCTGGCTGCCCTACGACATCATCACCGCCTGCGAGGATGGCGCCGCCGGTCGGCCCGAACTGTATCAGGGCGGCCCCGTTTTCATCGGCAACGACATCGCGCGCCGCTCCGACCTGTGGGTGGCCTGGGTGCTGGAACTCGTCGGCGACGTGCTGTGGACGCGCGAGATCGTCACGCTCAAGAACGCCAGCTTCGCCGCGCAGGACGCCGAGATCGCCCGGCTGATGGGCTACTACAACGTGCGCCAGCTGGTGATGGATCAAACCGGCATGGGCGAGAAGCCGGTCGAGGACATGAAGGCGGCGCATGGGCGCGGCCGGGTGACCGGGCTGCACCTTGCCGGCGCGGTGCGGATGAACGTGGCCTCGGTCGCCAAGATGCGGTTCGAGGACCGCAAGCTGCGCATCCCCCAGGGCGACAACGTGCTGCGGGCCGATCTGCACAAGATCAAGAAAGTGAACAGCGAGACCGGCATCCCGCGCCTGGTCGCCGATCGCGACAGCGCCGGCCACGCGGACCGCGCCTGGGCCGGGATGATGGCGATCGCCGGGGCCGATCCGTTCATGGTCAAGCGCGACGACGGCATCCTGGAATTCTATCGGCGCGAGCACGCCAAGATGCTGGAGCGCAAGGCGGCGGAGAAGGAAAAGCAATGAAGAAGCGCAGCCTGGTCGTCGCGTTCGACCGCCGCCATGTGGGCTGCCTCAGCCCGGTGCTCGCCTCGGCGATCGCCGGGGCTGAGGAGGTGGCGAGAAGTGCACCCGATCCCACCGCGGTGGCGCCGTTCATCACCAGCTTCATCTCTGACCTCAATGCCTGCCTTGCAGGCGTAGAGGCGGCGATAGCGGCTGAGGAACGGCAGGCGCAGCGAGTGGCGAAGGCCAAGACGAAGGTGAAGCGCGGATGAGCGGCACCAAATCCCCCTCACTGTTCGGCCGGGTAGCCGCCGCCGCATCGTTCGTGCTGACCGGGCGGGCGCCGGCGACTTGGTTCGGCCCGTCGCAGCCGATCGCGCCACAGGCGCCGGCATCGGTGGCCGGGCGGGCGTTCGACTACGCGCCGGCCATCAACCTCAACACGCAGCCGCGCATCGACGAGGAGATCAGCGCCGCGGACCTGCGGGCGCTCGCCGATAATTGCGACGTGCTGCGCCTGGTGATCGAGACCCGCAAGGACCAGCTGGCGCCGATCGAGTGGCAGTTCCAGCTGCGCGACAAGGCCGCGCGCAAGACCGATGACCCGCGCATCAAGCTGCTCACCGACTTCTGGCAGCGGCCGGACCGCGAGCACAGCTGGGACGAATGGCTGCGCCCGCTGCTCGACGACAAGATGGTGATCGACGCCGCCACCCTGTATCCGCGGCGCACCCTGGGCGGCGACATCTGGGGCTTCGAGCTGATCGACGGCAGCACCATCAAACGCATCATCGACGACCATGGGCGCACGCCGTTGCCGCCCGACCCGGCCTATCAGCAAATCCTGCATGGCATGCCGGCGGTGAACTACACCAACGAAGAGCTGCTGTATTTCCCGAGCAACCTCAGGACCTACAAGCTCTACGGCCTCTCGCCGGTGCAGCAGGTGGCGATGACGGTGAACGTCGCGCTGCGCCGGCAGATGGGGCAGTTGGAATTCTACACCGCGGGCACCGTGCCGGACGCGCTGGCCGGCGTGCCGGACGGCTGGACGCCGGAACAGCTCGGTGACTTTCAGCGCTACTGGGACGAGCTGCTGACCGACCAGACCGACGTGCGGCGCCGCCTCCGCTTCGTGCCGGGCGCCATCGCCAAGGGGTTCGTGCAGACCAAGGAAGCCGCCCTCAAGGACGAGTTCGACGAGTGGCTGGCGCGCGTCGTCTGCTATGCGTTCTCGGTCAGCCCGCAATGGGCGATCAAGCAGTTGAACCGCTCCACCGGCGAGACGGCGCAGGAGATGGCGAATGCCGAAGGGCTCGCGCCGCTGCGCCGCTGGGTTAAGAAGATGGTGGAGCGCTGCATCCAGGTCGGCTGGGACTGGACCGATATCGAGTTCGCCTGGCGCGAGGAGGAGGCGACCGCGCCCGAAGTGCAGATGGCCGTGGCCACCGGCTACCTGAAGGCCGGGGTGCTGACGGTGAACCAGGTGCTCGCCAATCTCGGGTTGGACCCGATCGAGGGCGGCGACGTGAACCGGGTCTATACCGCGTCCGGCGTGGTGCCACTGGTGGCACCGGTGACGCCGCCGTCTCCTGGTACCGGACACAATGGCGGGCCGCCGCTCGACGAAACCGACGCGGAGGCGGCGCTCGCCAAGGCGGCCGACCCGGAGACGCGACTGGCGGGCATGTGGACGCACTTCCTGACCCATGCGGCACCGGCTGTGGCCGCCAAGGTGGCCGCCGCGGTGCCGACCCCGCTGACCAAGGCGGCCGGCGACGACCCGGCCAACCCGCCGCCACCCGGCAACCGCCTGACGCATCCCGACGCGCTGGCAGCGGAGGAAGAGGCGGCCCGCCTTGCCGCCGCCTCCACCGAGCCGGCGATCGGCGCGGCGATCGAGGACGCAGTGGCGGCGATGCCGTGGGAGGCGGTGCAGGCAAGCACCCAGGATGCGCTGGCGGCGCTGGCGCAGGCCGGCGTGCGGGAAGGGGCGGACCTGGTGCAGAGCGCTGCGGCGGCGATCGCCGAGGCCGAAACGCCGGCCCCGGCCGAGCCGGGCGGCGTGCGCGCGGTCGTCAGCGTGAAGGACGCGACGCGGCTGGCCAACCCGCGCGCCATCGCCTGGGCCGAGGCGCATGCGGCCGAACTGGTGCAGGGTATGAGCCAGACCACCAAGGACGCGCTCAACCGTCTGGTGCAGCAGGCGGTGTCCGAGGGCTGGAGCACCAAACAACTGGTGGATCGCATCGTGGCGGACCACGCCTTCTCGGAGGAGCGGGCGATGGTGATCGCGCGGACCGAGGCGAAGCGGGCGAATTCGGCCGGGCGCATTGAAAGCTGGCGCGCGTCCAGCCGCGTCGATGGGGTGCAGCGCCGCAAGCGGGTGATCCTCGGGATGAACGAGAACCACTGTGCGGTGTGCCGCTCGGCGGTGCTCGAGGGCGCGATCGACATCGACGACACCTGGGCGGCCGGGTTCATGCCGCCGTTCCATCCTTCCTGCTACTGCAACATCGTGCCTGTCTCCAGCCATCTGGTGCAGAAGGCACACGGCCTCACCTGCGACCACGTGGCAGAGGGCTCGTGATGCCGCGCGCCACGGCTATGGACGAGGACACCCCGGCGCAGGAGGCCGCGCGTGTGGCGCAGGCCGAGCGGGCTGCACTGGCGGCCACCATCAAGGCCCTGGCGCGCGTCACGATGCCGGTGGGGCATGGCGATAAGCATCGCCGCAGGCGGCTCTTAGCTGCCGATTTGGACCGCCTTAGCCGCGAGGACCGCGAGACGCTGGAGCGCCTGGCCTGGCGCTACCGCCGGCAGATGCCGCGCCACCTGGTGCCGGCGATGAACCCCGATGACCCGATCGTTCGCGAGACGAGGAGCCGCCCCGATGCCAGACCTGTTTGACCGCTGCCACGCCGCGCTGATGGTGCATGAGGTCGCTGCTGATCCGATGGACCCCAAGCTGTGGACCGGTGGCGCGGTGGGCGACGGCGAGTTCATGGCGCCGAATGGCGGGCTCGACCTGAACGCGGCAGACCGCGGCAACTGGACCGGCGGCAGCATCGGCTCCGGCCTTCTCGGCGGCACGCGCTGGGGCATCTCGACAGCAGCCTATCCCGACTTGCTGAAATCCATGCCGGGCCAGATCCAGGGCAGCTACCCGACCCTGGTGAAGGACCTCCCATTCCGGCGCGCCAAGGACCTGGCGCGCTATGCCTTCTGGGACAAGCTCCGCTGCGCCGAGTTGCCGGGCCCGGTGGCGCTGCTGCAACTCGACGACGGGTTCAACACCGGCGTCGGCGCGGCGATCGGCCGGCTGCAATCCGCTGTCGGCGCGAAGAAGGATGGCGTGTTCGGTACCGGTACCATGACCGCCGTGCAGGCGCAGCTCGCACGCGGCGGTGCTGTGGCGCTGGCGCGGGAACTGCTGGCGCTGCGGATCGACGCCATGGCGATGAGCGCGCAGTGGCCCGTCTTCGGGCTCGGCTGGTCGCGCCGGCTGGCCAAGCTGCCGTTCCAGGCGATGGCGCTCGCCGCATGATGCCGCTGCGCCCGGTGGGCACGAACACCATCTATCGCATGCCGACTGGCGGCCCGGAGATCCACGACCTGCCGGTGGTCAAGGGGAACGGAGTATGCGTCTCGCGCTGGGAGCCGACCCCGGCAGAACTGGCGATCCTGCTCGCTGGCGGCTGCGTGGAACTGGCCGTGATGGGCGAGCAGCCGCCGGTGTCGCTGCGGGCGGTGCCGGCGGCGGAGGGCTGATTGCATGGTCGCATATTCGTTCAAGCGGCAGTTCATTCGTCCGATCCTGCGGCAGACCAAGCAGCAGACCATCCGCGCCGATCGGCGCCGCCATGCGCGCCCGGGAGAGCCGCTGCAGATCTACTTCGGCATGCGCACGAAATCATGCCGGCTCATCGGTCACGCAACATGCCTGCTCGCCCACCCGATCCGGTTGGACTTCGTGGCCAATCGAGTGGAGCGCGATGTCGGATTGCCCCGCGTCTCGGCGGCCGATCTCGATCGCTTCGCCATGGACGACGGTTTCGCGGACTGGGCGGCGATGCGCTCGTTCTGGCGCACCGAGCATCCAGACGTCCCGGTCTTCTCGGGTGTGCTGATCGGCTGGGGCACTTCGCTCCGGGCCATGTGGCCGGACGAAACCTAGCAGGATTGCTCAGTTGGAATGTCCCGCGCGGTGATGGTGATGAAGGAGCGAGTGGAAATCATGAGCCGAACGAAGACAACGGTCGCCCGTGTCGGCCGGCGGCGGCCGAGCAGGACCGATCTGCTCGGCGTGATTGCCGTGCTGCAAAACACCATCGGCTCGATCGGCAGCGCCACGTGCGATAGAAACCCGAACCGGCAAGCGCATATTGATCACCTCGTGGCGTTCGGCATGAGCGTAGCGATCGAGGCGCGGAACCATGACAGCCCCTATGCCGGGCTACGCTCGGACTGGCACATCCCGCTTCCCGATCTCGCTGGGGTGTCGTGATGCGCCAATCGTTAACGATGCATTTCACCGGGTATGGACTGACGGAGGAGACCCGGCGTGCGCTCGAAACTGCGCCCTTGCGGATGGCGCTGCGGCGCCTGCTGGAGGAGCGGGCGGCGGGGCGCAACTCCGTGGTCAACACCGCGTTCTCCACCTCGGTATGCTTCGAACTGCTCGACACCGGGCTGGCCGAATGGGCGCGGCTGCGCTCGCGCGGCAAAGGGCGGCTTTCCCTGACCGCCGCCGGTATCGCGGCGGCCGAGGCGGCGCGGGACGGCGTTCCGGTCTGATTGCCCGGCCCAGCCCGGGCTGTCATCCTGTGCCCCTAGTCCTGGACTCGTGCGATGGCAGTTCCTCCGCCCGGCAAAGACCCTTTCCGCATGGCCAACCCTCGGGCGATCAAGCGCGCAGAGGAGACGCCGCTCGACCTGTTGAAGGATGCCAGCGAGGCCACGCGGACCGTTGTGCGCGCCGTGATAGTGCGAATGGTGACGGAGGGCTGGGCTTATCGCGACGGGATCAAGGCGCTGGTTCAAGAGGCCGGACTGCCGGAGGACCTCGCCGAGATGGTTAATGGCTACGAGAACCGCAGAGCGCAGAACCTCGGACGCATCGACAGTTGGCGCGCGTCATGGAAAATCACCGGCCATAGAACCATGAAGAAAGTAAGCCCGCGCCAAGGGGGCGCACTGAACCCAATCTGCCAAGCAGTGATCGACGCCGGTGCGATCGACATCGACGATAGCTGGCCGCAGGGCTTTTCACCCCCCTTCTACCCCGGATGCAGATGCATTCTGATTCCTGCCGTGGGTGGCTCCACGCACAAATAATCGGCGTCGGCATCGCGGCGGCCGAGGCGGAGCGGGATGACAAAAGCGTGTGTCGTTCTCCGGTTGCAGCCGTTCCGCCTCCGTGCGAGCGTCGGGGCACAGAAAAATAGGGCGCACATTATGCGACGTTTCCTCCCGCTGGCCTTGGCCACCATCATCACTGCCTGCGCGGCCACTGGCGTGAAGGTCGATCCGTCGCAGACGGCATCGTTCAAGCCGGGCCAGACGACCTATGCGGAGGTGATCGCCAAGCTCGGGCCGCCGACGTCGCAGACCCAGATCGGCACGGGGCAGCGGTTCATCTCTTACACCTACGCACGCTCGGCCGCCCGGCCGGAGACCTTCATCCCCATCGTCGGGGCCTTCGTCGGTGGTGCCGATACCCAGGCCCAGTCCGTCATGTTCCGGTTCGACGCGAACGGCGTGCTGGTAGACACCACCAGTTCATCGCACCAGATGGGCAGCGGCACCGGCTTCATGGCCGGGCCGCCGGCACCCCGCACGGCGCAACCAACGACGGCACCGTGACGCGGCTGATGCGGCCCAGCAGGGAGAGCGAGGCCATGCAGCATGACGATGGATCGCAGAAGGTCGTCGATATCGCCGATCTGATCGGCGCGCGAGCGGCGGCGGTGAAGTTCTCCCGGCTGGAGCGCATCGCGGCCGACGCCGAGGCGGCACTTCTGGCGGACCCGCGCCCCGCCATCCAGGCGATGGCTGACGAGATCGTGCGGCTGAAAGCGGGGCTGGACGAAATCCGCGCGACCCTCTCGCCGCGGGTGCATTTCAGTCCTCTCAGCACGCCGCCGCAGTTCCGCAATCCCGGCACCGACGCGCTGGAGCAGATCGAGCGTATCCGGTTGATTTTCGACCGGCTGAAGCTTTAATCCGGACTGCCCGACGCGGAGGCCGTGCGACCATTTTGCGCGGGTCAGCAAAATGGTCTTTGCGAACCCTTCGGTCTCTATTCTGCCTTACCCTCCATGTCCTGTTCTAAGAGGGCGATTAAGACGGCATAAGAGGGCCTCTAGGCGATTTTCCCGGCTCCGGGCTGCATCCGGACGCCAGGTATGGGCATCGCGCCCCTGCCGTTTCTGTGCAACGGCGCAATCCGAGCCCTCCACGGACATCTGACAGGCTGAAGCCGCCGCGCGCGCGCGGGCAATCTGGGGGCCTTCCACCCGGAGGCCTCATGCTGATTTTCCCCCTGCGTAAAGCCGACGCGATGCAGCGCCGCGTTTACGCCCGCCTCGACGAGACCGTCGATCGCGCTGGCGAGGCGATGGACTACGCGGCCTCCGTGCCGGTGTTCAAAGCCTGGTCCGATGCGCAGGCCGCGCAAACCAGCGGCAAGAGCCGGGGCAACGTGCGCAGTCAGCACGGCCGCATCGCCGCCGGGGTGGTCTCCGAAATCAGCTTCGATGATGACGCCCGTGCCATCGAATTCGGGATCGACGTGGTCGACGACGGCGAGTGGGACAAGGTCATCAAGGGCGTCTACACCGGCATCTCGCCCGGCGGCTCGGCCGCGCGGCGCAAGGAAGCCACCGGCGTGGTGCGCTACGCCGTCACCTCGCTCAACGAGCTGTCGCTCGTCGATATTCCCTGCTCGCCCGCCGCCACCTTCACGCTGATCAAGGCCGATGGCGTTGAGGAGGAGGTGGACTTCGCGGCGCCCGAGGATATCCACGCCGCGCGCCACGACCTCATGAAGGCGCTGTCGGACGCCGCATCGCCGCGCGACCATGCCGCCCTACTGGCGCCGCTGTCCGTCGATCGGCTGGAGAAGCTGTTCGGCGGCGCCGCCGTCGAGGGGCCGCTGCTCTCGGCCACGACGCGGCGCGACCTCGCCCAGTCCGGCGCCGCCCTGGCGGATGGCAGCTACCCGGTGGTGGATGCCGAGACGCTGGAGGCCGGCTTCGCTGCCTTAGCCAAGGCCGATGGGGACTTTCCCGACATCCGCGCCCACCTGGCGGCGCGCGGCGAGGCGCTCGGCCTGCACGAGCTGCTGGCGCGCGAGGCGGGCGACACTCCACTGCGCAAGGGGCTGTTCGCCGTCGGCCGGCTCTCCGAGATCATCGGCATGCTCACAAGCCTCGCCGAAGACGCCGCCTGCGAGGCGAACTGGGAGGGCGACGGCTCCGATATCCCCGCCCGCCTCACCGCCTGGATCGCGGCCGGCGCCTCCATCCTGGTCGCCATGGCAGGGGAAGAGAGCGCTGAGGCGGTCGCGAGCCTACAGGCCGCCGTGGCGGCGCTGCCGGCGGCGATCGTCCAGGAGCCGGATAGCGATGATGCGCCGGTGGAGAAGGCCTACCGCCTCGACACGGGGCTGCTGCTCAAAGCGACCGTCGATCTTGCCGCCTCCCGCTCCGATCTAGAGAAGGCGCACGCGGCCACCGAGGCGGTGCGCGCAGAACTGGCGGCACTGAAGAAGCAGCCCGCGCCCGGCGGCCCGCGCCTGCGCGCCGTTTCGCGCGGCGATGACGTCGGACCCGCCGACACCGAGCCCGGCGGCGATCTCCTCAAGGCCTACCACGCCATGCCTGATGGCATCGAGAAGGCCCGAGCCGGCACCCGCCTCGTCATGGCCGGCATCCTGCCGGGCTACAACCAATAAACCTGAAGGACCCACCCCGGATGTCTTCACTGCTTCGCAATGTCACGCAGGACAGCATTGACCTCCTGCGCAAGACGATCGACGGCAACTCCGAGCTGACCAAGGCGTTCACCCAGCCGGGCTCGGCCACCACCGGCATCCAGAACTACTCGCTGGAAGTGCCGGCCAAGAGCCTCATCCCGGTGCTCACGCCGCTGCGCAATCGTATCCCCCGGCGCATGGCGACTGGCGGCATCCAGGCGAACTGGAAGGCGTTCACCGGCGTCAACACCACCAACCTCGATATCGGCCTGTCGGACGGCAACCGCGGCGGCGTGATGGTGGAAACCAGCGCCGATTACTCGGCGAGCTACAAGCAGCTGGGCCTTGAAAGCTCGGTCACCCGGGGCGCCCGCCTCGCGGCCGAGCAGTTCATGGACCTGCTGGCCACCGGGCAGACCCATCTGCTCTGGGCCGTCATGCTGGCTGAGGAGGCGCTCGATTTGTGGGGCAACGCCTCGCAGGCGCTCGGCACCCCGGCCCAGGCCGGCGCGTCGGACGTGGGCACTGGGGGCTCGCTGGTTTTCAACACGTCGTATGGCATCCGCGTGGTGGCACTCACCCTCGCCGGCTATGCCGCATCCACCGTGGCCGGCGGCGTGCGCACCTCGGTCACCCGCACCAATGCCGACGGCACGACGGACACCTATGGCGGCGGCTCCAGCATCGCTTCGCCTGTCCGCAACATCACCACCGCCAACGATGCAGCGAGCACCCACTCCATTCTGGCGACCGTCGCCCCGGTGGTCGGTGCGGTTGCTTATGCCTGGTTCTGGGGCACCGGCGGTGTGCACACCCTCGGCGCGATCACCACGATCAATTCGGTGGTGATCACCGCGGCGGCCACCGGCTCGCAGGTGGCGAGCGGCATCACATCCGATAACTCCACCAACGCCCTGGTCTATGACGGCATCCTCACCCAGGTCGCCAAGCAGAACTACGGCGGCTACTTCGCCACCATGGCCACCGGCACCGCCGGTGTCGGCACCCCGCTGACCGGCGACACCCGCGGCGGCATCGTCGAGATCGACCTGGCGCTCAAGTATTTCTGGGACGTCTCACGCCTCTCGCCGGACACCATCTGGGTCTCCTCGCAGGAAGCGCAGAATATCCTGAACAAGGTGTTGAACGCGGGCGCGTCCGGTGCCCAGCGCTTCATGGTCACCTCCGACCGCGGCAACCTGATCGCGGGCGACGCGGTGACGACCTACCTCAACAAGTTCACGCTCAACGGCGCCAAGCCGCTGACGGTGCGGCTCCACCCCAACCTGCCCGCCGGCACGCTGTTCTTCGACTCCGAGAGCCTGCCCTACCCGATGTCCGACGTCGATGCGGTGCTGGTGAAGCGGTTGCGGCAGGACTACCTGGCCGAAGTCTGGCCGCAGACGAAGCGCAAGGTGGAGTACTCCGTCAGCTTCGACGGCGTGCTGCAGAACTACGCGCCCTTTGCTTTCGGCGTGATCACCAACATCGCGAACGGGTGAGGCGCGCCATGGCGAAGAAAAGCGACGTGGCGGCCGTCGAGCTCGTCAAGCTGCATGCGCGGCGCGGCGTTGCGCGGCTGCACATCGGCGACGACGAGCACGAGGTGGACGTCGACGGCACCATCCACGTGCCGCACCACCAGGTGGAGGACGCGTTGAGCCTCGGGTGCAGCCGCACCCCGGAGGCGCCGATCGCCGAGGCCGAGGACCCGCTGGCCGCGCTCGAAGCGCGCGTCATCGCGTTGGAGGCCAAGGTGGCGGCGCTCGATACCGGCAAGAAGAAGTAGAAGATGGCGCTCGCCGACCTCTCCGATCTGGAAGCGTGGCTGGGGCTCTCGTCGGGCAATACCGACGAGGCCCTGCTGACGCGCCTGCTCGGAGCGGCGAGCGATTTCGTGGAGACCTGGTGCTCGCGGACATTCGCGGTCACCGCCTACACCGACATTCGCGACGGCACCGGGCTGGGGCGGATGACGATGATCAACCGGCCTGTGGTCGCCGTGACGGCGCTGGCGATCGACGGCTCGGCGATCCCGGCGGCCGGCACGATCAACGGCAGCGGCTGGTTCCTGAACAAGGACAGCGTGCAGCTGTTCGGCTACGCCTTCAACCGCGGCCAGGCCAACGTGGCGATCAGCTACACCGCCGGTTTCGCCACCATCCCCCCGGCCGTCGCCCAGGCGACAATCGAACTGGCGGCGATGCGCTACCAGGAGCGTGGTCGCATCGGCTTGTCCTCCGTGGCCGCTGCTGGCGAGACCACGAGCTACGTGATCAAGGACATGCCGCCCTCGGTCGCTACCCTGCTCAACCAGTATCGCCAGGTCGTGCCGCAATGAGCGATGAACTGACAGCCAGCGCCCCCCGGCTGGAGCACTTGGTGGTGGAGCTGGGCAAGCTCGGCACCGAGGCGCGGGCGCGGCTGCTCCACGCTGCCGGGGTAGAGGCGGACGCCTTCGAGACCGTGGTGGTCAGCGAAAAACTGAGTGGCGGTGTGCTGAAGCAGCGGACGGGCGCTCTGGCGGGGAGCGTATTCAAGGAGGTCACCGAGACCGGCGACGGTACGCAGGTGACGATTGGCGCCAACACGCCCTATGCCCGCATCCACGAATACGGCGGCGTCATTGAGCCGGTGAACGCCCTGGCGCTGCGCTTCAAGATCGACGGGCAGTGGGTGTTCGCGAAACGCGTGGAGATGCGGGAGCGCTCCTATCTCCGCTCCACCCTCGCCGAGCGCGCCGACATCATTCGCGCCGAACTGGCGCGCGCCGTGGCCGGTGCCGCATGAGCCGTGAAACTGCTTTCACCGCGCTGGTGACCAAGCTCCAGGGCGTCGCCGGCGTGGTGACGGTCTCGCGCAAGCTCGACCTGCTGGAGAACGTGCCGGGGCCGAAGCTGCCGGCGCTGTACGTCACCCTCGGCAACCAGACGGTTGTCACCAAGGTGGGCTTCCCGCCGAAGCGAACGCTGCGGGCCAACGTGTTCCTCTACGTCGCGGCATCGGATGCAACCGTCGCGTCGGGCACGCTGCTCAATCCGCTGCTCGACGCGATCGAGGCGGCGCTGGCGCCGGCAGCACCCCAGGTGCAGCAGACCCTCGGCGGCGCCGTGGCGCATGCCTGGATCGAGGGCACGATCGACGTCTACGAGGCGGTGAAGACCCAGCGGGCCGCCGCGCTGATCCCCATCACAATGTTGATCCCGTAGGAGAGCGCCTTGAGCGACACCAAAGCCGCGCCTGAGACCCAGGCTGAGACGGACGCCCCCACCGCGGATGCGGCACCCGCCGCCGCTCCAGCGGACGGAAAGGCCGGCCATATCGCGGCGTTCGACACCGCCTGGTCGCAGGCGATGGCGGGCTGGCTGGTCGGCCACGTCGCCAACAGCCCGATCTCGCGTGAGACGGGCGCCTTCAACCACCTGGTGGAGACGGCGCTGCCGGCGCTGCGCCAGGCCATCAAGGACGTGATCTGACATGCAGCTCTCCTTCGGCTCCGGCTTCATTTTCGGCATCCGTACCGACGTCGCCAACGCCACGCCGGTGCCGCTCGGCATCCTGCAGGACGTCGGTCTGACGTTCAGCGGCGACATCAAGCCGCTCTATGGCGAGAAGGAATTCGCCTACGCCTTCGCCCGCGGCAAGATGAAGATCGAGGGCAAGGCCAAGCTCGGCCGTATCAACGGGCGGCTGTTCAATGATCTGTTCTTCGGGCAGACCATGGCCGCCGGCCAGGTGCTCTCGGCGATCGGCGAGACCGCGTCCATCCCTGCCAGCACCCCGTGGCAGGTCACCGTGGCAAACGGCGCGACCTTCCAGACCGATCTCGGCGTGGTCTATGCCGCGACTGGCCTGCCGTTCACCAAGGTCGCTTCGGCGCCGACGATCGGCCAGTATTCCGCCTCGGCCATCGGCGTCTACACCTTCGCAACGGCCGATGCTTTGGCGGCGGTGTCGATCTGCTATACCTACACCGCGACCACCGGCCAGACGATCACTATCACCCAGGCGACAATGGGCGCGGTGCCCACCTTCAAGGGCGTGTTCACCACCACCTTCCAGGGCAAGGTGATGACGCTGACGCTCAATAACTGCGTCAGCGAGAAGCTGGGCTTCTCGACCAAGCAGGACGACTGGACCATCCCGGAACTCGATTTCCTGGCCGGGGCAGACATCCTCGGCGCGATCGGCACCATGGCGCTCTCGGAGTAACGCCATGAACCCGCCCGCCCTGGCGCTATACGGTGCCACCGTCACGCTGCCCGCGATCTCCTTCGCCGCCGTGCGCCGCGTGGCGCCGCTGCTCGACCAGATGGCCACGCTGGCGCCCGAGGCCGCGTCGCGCGGCTGGGAGGTGCGCAGTCTCATGCTCCAGGCGGTGGCGATCTTCGCCGGCCGCGACCCGGCCCAAGCAGAGGAGGAACTCTCCTTCGTCGAGGCCGCCGGGATCTCGGAGCGGTGGGGCGACATCCTCGCCTGGGCCGGGCTGGTGCCCGCCTCGGGGGAAGCTCCGGCGGCCAGCTCACCCATGAGCGTATCGGCGAACTGATCGCCGAGCTGGTCGCCTTTGGCTGCGGTTCATGGCGGCAGGTGGAGACGGAGATGGGCCTGCGCGAATACGCCATCATGTGGCGCCACTGGTCTGACCATCCACCGCTGCCGCTGATGGTGGCCGGCTATCTCGGCATCAAGCCGAAGCCGAAGACGCCGGCCGACAATGAGTCTGGCCTCCGCGAACTGATGGGCATGTTCGGCGTGACGCCCGACAAGCTGGCCGCCGGCACGGTGCGGCTGGCATGAGCGACACCACCGTCCAGATCACCTTCGGCGGCACCACCACGGAGTTCGAGGCCGCCGCCGCGCGGGCCACCGCGGCGATGCGCGCGCTGACCGACGGCGTGAACACCGTGACCGCCAACCTGGCGGCCAGCACGCAAGGGCTGAACGCGGCGACGCCGGCGATGGCGGCGACGGCCAAGGCGACCGACACTGCGACGGCGGCGGTGCGGCAGTTGGCCCCGGCCGCGAAGACCGCGACGGCTGATGTGCAGGCGCTGGCCAGCGCCACCAGCGAGACCGGCGCGGCCTCGCAGAAGGCCGGGATGGAGATCAAGGCCGGCGTCACCCGCGAACTGGTGGTGTTGGGGCACGAGGCGCTGAGCGGAAACTTCACCCGCCTGCCCGGCAGCTTCATGGTGCTGGCCGAGCGCATCCACCTCACCGGCGCGGCGATGGCGGGCCTGGTCATCGGCCTCGCCACCGCCGCCGTCGCCGCGGCGCATTTGGTGACGACGCTGAACGAGGTGGCCGACGCCAAAATGGCGGCCCAGGCCGCCGCCACCGGTGGCCTGGTCACGGACCAGGAAAGCAACGCGGCGATCGCGCGCGCGAAGAAAATCGAGGGTGTGACCACTGAGACCGCCGAGAAGATGGTCAGCACCTACAATCGTGCCCGCGGCATGACCAAGGAGGTGCTCGACCAGCTGCTCGGCGACACCGTCAACTACGCCACACGCGCCGGCACCAGCATCGAGGGCGCCAGCAGGACGATTGCCGCGGCCTTCGGCCTACAGACGCATGCCGCCGAGGAGGTGTTCAAGAATACCCGCGCCTCGGCCGAGACGATCGCCGCCTTCGACAAAGCCGTCGAAGCCGGCCAGCCGGTCCAGGCCCGCACCGTGTTGCTGCGGGAGCTGGCGCGCTCCCACGCTGCGGTGGGGGGGCAGGCCGCCTTCGCCACCAAGAAAATTTCCGACATGGTCGCCATCGCCAGCCAAGGCATGGGCGCGGCCATCACGCCGATCAACGACCTGTTCACCATCGAGGCGGCGCAGAACGCCGAGCGATTGGACACGGCGCTGAAGAACATCTCGGCCGACCGGGACAACGGCTCCGATGCCGGCTGGATGCGGCGGCAAGAGACGGCGCTCGCCCAGCAGAACCTCGCCATCATCCGCGCGGCGACGAGCTCGAAAGATGCCACCGACGCGCGGCTGGCCAATGACGCGGCCTATTGGCAGAAGGTGCTGGCCGGCGAGAACCTCTCGGTCGAGCAGCGGCGCCAGGCGCAGCAGAAACTCACCCAGGTTGAGACCCAGCAGGCCGAGGCGCGGCTGCGGGCAAACGACGCCGCCGGCAAGCGCGACGTGCAGGCCGAGATCGCCGCGCTGTCGGCCGAGCAGGCGGCGCATCACGACAATTACGCCAAATGGATGGAGCTGGAGGCGCAGAAGCTCGCCATCCTCAAGGGCATCTACGGCGAGAAGAGCCGGGAATATCTGTCCGAGCTGAAGGCCGAGGAGACCTACGAGCGTGAGCACCAGAAGCGGCTGGAGGAGCTGAACCTCCAGCGGGTGGAGCAGGTCAATGCGCTGGGCCAGCGGGAATTAAGCGAGCGCATCGCCCGGCTCGGCGAGGAGGCCGCGGCCCACCTGCGCACCCACGCCGAGGAACTCGCCGCGGCGCGCGAGCAGACCGAGGCCGAGCAGAAGCTGGAGCTGTGGCGGCTCGACACGCTGATCACCACCCTGGAAGAGGGCACCGACGAGTATGCCAAGGCGCTGTTGAAGCGCCAGGAACTCTACCAGACCTTCCAGACCCGCCTCGCCGGGATCGATCGCTCCATCGCGGCGGAGAACGAGCGGGCGGCGCAGCGGTCTCTGGCTGTCTACGCCCAGGCCTTCGAGCGCATCGGCTCCGCCGGTGAGAGCATCGTAACCGGCCTCGCCCAGGGCACTCTCACATGGCAGCGCGCGCAGCAGATGGCCGCCTCGGCGGTGTTGTCGTCCATGGTCTCCGTCGGCGCTCAACTGGTGGCGCGCTGGGTCGCGATCGAGTTGGCGAAGACTGGGGGCACCGTCGCCGGCAACATGGCGCGCACCCAGATCGACGCTGGCGCCTCGCCCGCCTCGGTCCTGGCCGGCGTACTGGCGCGGTGGCTGGGGCTTGAGGCCGCGAAGGACGGCGCTGCCGTCGTCGGCGCAGGGACGCGCGCCGGTGCAGACGAGGCTGCCGATACCGCGGCCGCGATTGCGAAGGCGGCCTCCGCGAAGGCGCAGGTGATGGCCAATGCCGGTATCGCCGGCTCGGCCGCCTATGCCTCGATCGCCGCAATCCCGATCGTCGGGCCTGGGCTGGCGCCGGAGGCGGCATCTATCGCCTATGCCGGCGCGGCAGCCTATGGGCTGCCCAGCTTCGCCGTCGGCGCCTGGTCACTGCCGGGCGACATGATTGCCCAGGTGCATCGCGGCGAGATGATCGTGCCGTCCTTCCAGGCCGAGGCCATGCGCAACGGCGCGTCGATCGGTGGCAGCGGCGGCGATCTCCACGTGCACATCTCGGCGATCGACACTCAGTCCGGCGCGGCCTTTCTCGCCGCGCAGATGCCGTTCCTGGCGAAACGCTGGAAGCAGCACGTCCAGCTCAACCCGAGTGACCGGCCATGACGCTCCTATTCCCCGCCCCGCCCGGCCGCGACTGGCCGCTGAAGCGCACGCCGATCTGGAAGACCCTGCGGCAGGCATCGATCTCCGGCCAGGAGACGCGCCAGGCGCTGTGGAGCTACCCGCAGTACCGGTACGAGCTGGGCTTCGCTGGGCTGCGTTCCTCAGTGGCGCTGCCGGAGTGGCAGACGCTCGCCGGGCTGTTCAACCAGGTCGCCGGCAGCGCAGGCATCTTCGCCTTCAACGACGTGCAGGACATGACGGCGACCCAGCAGTCGATCGGTGTCGGCGACGGCACCACCCCCGCCTTCCAACTGGTGCGCGCGCTGGGCGGGTTCGTCGAGCCGGTGTTCGCGCCCACCAGCGTCACGCTCCAGCAGAGCGACTGGCAGGGGGTCACCACGCTCCTGCCCACGTCGCGCACCAACTTTATCACCAAATCCCTGCCCATCCCCGCGAATGGATGGAGCGGCGGCGATGGCGCGCTCACCTCGCTCTCGGCCACCGCGCCGGATGGCAGCGGCACGGTGGGCCGCTACACCGAGAACAACACCAGCAACACCGGCCACCAGATGTTCTTCCCTGGTGATCCGCTGACGCTCGCGGTGGGCACGCAATACACGCAGTCGATCTGGTGCAAACCGGCCGGCACGGGCTCCAAGCGCTACCTTCAGGCGCTGCTCAACAACACCGCATTCGCGAGCTACGGCGGCGCGACGTTCGATGTCACCGGCAGCGGCGCCGTCACCTATGTCAGCAGCCCGACCGGCGCGAATGTGAGCGCCGCCATCATCCCCGCCACCGGCGGCTGGTTCCGCTGCTGCATCACCTTCACGCCCACCATCTCGGCGTCGAATTACTACACCTGGCGCTGCGGCGCGGCCGGAAACGACATCTTCGGCAACTACATGGGCGACGGCACCTCGGGCTTGCAGCTCTGGGGCGGCCAGCTTGAGAACGGTTCGGCGGCCGGCGCCTATATCCCCACGTCAGGCTCGGCCGGCACAGTGACCGACTACGCGCTGGGCAATCTCGGCGTGATCAACATGACCGCGGCGCCCGCCGCCGGCACATCGCTGCTGTGGTCCGGCACGTTCAACTGGCTGTGCCGGTTCGACGCCGACGAGATGCCTTTCCAGCAGGACATGGCGGGGCTGTGGAGCCTGCGCCCCTGCACATTCTCCACGGTGAAGCTGTGAAGGCCGCGAAATGGGAAACGACATCGGGCGCCTTGTCCGCGCTTTTGGCGACGCGCTCCTTCGCCTCGGCAGATCTCTACACCATCACGCTGGCGGGGGGCGGCACACCGCTGCGCTACACCACGGCCGATACCGATATCGGCTACTCCGGCAACACCTGGACCCATGGCGGCCCGCTGTTCGACCTGGCGGGCAGCCGCGCCGTCGGCCACTGGAAGACCGGGCTCGACACCGACACCTGGCACTGCACCATCGCGCCGCGCGCGGTCGATCCCGTCACCGGCGCCGCCAACCCGGACATGATCGGCAGCGTGCCGTGGCTCGCCGCTGCCCGCGCCGGGGCGCTGGACGGCGCGATCGTCACGGTTGACCGGGCCTATCTCGCCTCGTGGCCGGCGATGCCGCGCCCGCGGGTGGTGACGCCCACGGGGGTGGTGAACATCTTCACCGGCCGCGTCGCCACGGTCGATATCGGCCGCTCGGCCGCGATCGTCACGCTCAACTCGCACATCGAGCTGCTCGGCATGCAGATGCCGCGGCATCTCTATCAGGCCGGCTGCCGGCACGTGCTGTTCGATGCCGGCTGCGGCCTGTCGGCGGCCGGGTTCGGCGTCGGATCCTCCGTCCAGTCCGGCAGCACGGCCGGCGTCATCCTCGCCGCCGCCACCGCGCCATCGGGCAGCGGCAGCTACACGCTCGGCCGGCTGGTGATGACCTCGGGCAAGAGTGCCGGTTTCGCCCGCGCCGTGCGCGCCTGGACGCCGCCGGCCGGGGGCGGCGCCGGCAGCTTCACCCTGCTCTCGCCCTTCCCCTTCGTGCCCGCGCCCGGCGACACCTTCACCGCCTGGCCCGGCTGCGACAAGCAGATGGCCACCTGCGCCCTGTTCTCGAACTCCGCGAATTTCGGCGGCATGCCGTTCATCCCGGCGCCGGAGACCTCGGTATGAGCGCCGAGGCCCGGGCGCGGGTGGTGGCGGAGGCGCGGTCCTGGATCGGCACCGCCTATCACCACATGGGCACCATCAAGGCCCGGCGCGATGCGGCTGGCGCGGTGCTCGATCGCGGTGGCGTGGACTGCGCCACCCTGCTCGCCTGCGTCTATGCCGATGCCGGCGTAATCGCCCCCGTCGAGGTGCCGCACTATCCGCCCGACTGGCACCTCCACCGCAGCGGTGAGCGGTATCTTGAGACCGTCTTAGAACGCGCCAAAGAGATCGCCGAGAGCGCGGCCGGACCGGGCGACGTGGTGCTCTACCGCTTCGGCCGCGCCTTCGCCCATGGCGCCATCCTGCTGGAGCAGGGCTGGCCGCAGATCGTTCACGCGCGCTCGCAGAGCGGCATCGTGCACGAGGATCGCGGCGACCTCGGCGAGCTGGCGGACCGCCCGCGCCGCTTCTTCACCCTGTGGCCCTGATCCATGTTCGCGCAACCCAAGACCCAGAAAACCCAGCCCGACAGTTCCATGCGGGTGCAGACGTCGATCGCAGGCAAGGCGGTTGCGCTGGGCTGGGGGAAGGCGCGGCTCGCCGGCAACCTGCTGTGGTATGGCGACTTCAAGGCGACGCAGACCGCGGCGGCCGGCGGCAAGGGCGGCGGCGGCAAGGCCGGCAGCGGGCAATACAGCTACAGCGCCTCGGTGGTCATCGGCCTCTGCGAGGGGCCCATCGCCGCCTTCGGCCAGATCTGGAACAACAGCACGCCCACCACCCTGGCCTCGCTCTCGCTGAGTGGGCTGGTCGGCAGCTATTCCGCGAGCGCCTGGTCCTACCTCACCTCGGCCTACCCGGCGCAGGCGCTGGCCTATCGCGGTCTGGCCAACGCCGTGGCGGCCGGCATGCCGCTCGGCTCCTCCTCTTCGCTGCCCAACATCACCTTCGAGCTGCTGTTCGGCGTCAACGGTGCCATCGTCGGGCTGCCCGATGCGGACCCTGCGGCGGTGATGACCGACTTCCTGACCAACAGCGCCTATGGCGCCGGCTTCCCCTCGGCCAATCTCGACAGCCTCACCGTCTGGTCGAACTACTGCATCGCGAACGGACTTCTCGTCTCTCCGGTGCTCACCGACCAACAGGAAGGGCGGCAGTTCCTGGCCGATCTGCTGGCCGCGACGAACGCGGAGGCCGTGTGGTCGAGCGGCGTGCTGACCGTGGTGCCCTACGGCGACCAGTCGATCACCGCCAACGGCCGCAGCTACACGGCGCCGAGCGCGCCGCTCTACAGCCTCACCGACATCGACTTCAAGGACCCGCAGGGCGGCAACAGCAACTCCATGGGCGGCACCTCGACCGACCCGGTGCAGTGCACCCGGCTGCGCCCGTCCGACCAGCGCAACAGCTTCGCCGTCGAGTATCTCGATCGCGCCAACAGCTACAACGCGACCGTAGTGACCGCGTCGGACGATGCCTCGATCCAGCTCTACGGGCTGCGCCGGGCCGACACCAAGACGCTGCACCTGTTCTGCAACCAGGCCGCCGCGCTGCTGAGCGCGCAGCTGATGCTGGGCCGCGAGGCCGTGCGCAACACCTACGCCTTCACCCTCGGCCCCGAATACATCCTGCTCGACCCGATGGACATCGTGGCGATCACCGACGCCGGGCTCGGCCTCGCGGCCCAATGGGTGCGAATCAAGGAGATCCAGGAGAACGCCGACGGCACGCTGTCCATCCAGGCCGAGGACATGCTGACCGGCGCCGGCTCCGCGCCGCTCTATGCTGCCCAGCCGGCGATGGGCGCGGGCGCCAACATGAACGCGACGCCAACCGGCGTGACCGCGCCGGTGATCTGGGAGCCCACCTACGCCCTGGCCGAGGGCACCGAGATCTGGATCTCCGTCGCGTCCTCCGGCGCGAATTTCGGCGGCGCCGATATCTGGGTCTCCACCGACAACACCACCTATCAGCTCGCCGGCACGTTCCATGGCGAGAGCCGGATGGGTGTCACCACCGCATCGCTGCCGTCGGTTTCGGCCGCGCCCACCGGGCCAACGGTGGACGCCACCAACAGCCTCGCCGTCGACATGGCCGAGAGCGCCACGCAACTGATCAGCGGCACCCAGGCCGACGCGCTGGCCGGCAATACCCTGGCCTATGTGAACGGCGAGTATCTCGCCTTCCAGACGGCGACGCTGACCAGCGGCACGGCCTATTCGCTGTCCTACCTGGTGCGCGGCATGTTCGGTTCCTCACCGGTGGGCGCCCCATCCGGCTCGCAGTTCGTCCGCCTCAGCCCCGGCACCTATTTCCGCTACCCGATCACTGCGGACCGCATCGGCAGCCCGCTGTGGTTCAAGGTGCTGCCGTTCAACGCCTATGGCGGCGGCCAGCCGGCGCTCTCCGCCATCGCCGCCTATGGCTACACCGTCACCGGCGTGGCGCTGGCGGGCACGCTGGCGGCGCCGGCCAACCTCACCACCAGCTACGTCGCCGCATACACCTATCTGACCTGGACCGAGGTGAGCGATTTCCGGGTGCCGCAATACGAGATCCGCAAGGGCTCGTCCTGGGCCGGCGGGCAGAAGCTCGGCACGGTGGCGCATCCGCCCTTCCTGGTCTTCGGCAACGACACTTATTGGGTGGCCGCCGTGGCGACGCCGACTGCCGGCCTCACCGTCTATTCCACCCCGGTGTCCCTGACGATCTCCGGGGCGGCGATCGTCGCCAACACGCTGGCCACCTGGGACGAGGCGGCGACGAGCTGGACCGGCACGCGCACCGGCGGTGTGGTGGTGGGCAGCGGCATCGTCACCACCTCGGACCTCGGCGCGGGCCAGGTCGGTGGCGTCTACGAGATCCCGACCGGCCACCAGATCGACGTCGGCCGCGCCTGCGCCTGCAACGTGCTGATCAACTGGACGAGCTCGGGCTATCCGGCGGGCCAGAACGTGCTGGCCACCACCAATTGGCTGGCGATGACGGATCTGCTGGGCGCCGCGGCGGCGCAGAGCGCCTCGGTCTATCCCGAGATCGCTATCAGCCAGGACGGCACGACGTGGGGAGCCTGGCAGCGTTTCGTGCCCGGCGCCTATGTGGGCCGCAAGTTCAAGGCCCGCATGCAGGTGCAGACGCTCGATCCCCAGGTGGCGGCCGCCCTGCTGAGCTTCACCTTCGCCGTCGCGCCGCCGCAGCGCGATGACCACATCATCGGCCTCTCCGTCGCCTCGGGCGGCACGGCGGTCACCTTCAAGCCGGATGGCAGCGGTACCACCGTGGCGTTCAACGGCGGCCCCGGCGGCGCCGCAACGCCTGCCGTTCAGGGCACCATCATCGGGGCATCCGGCGCCGACACGCTGGTGATCAGCAGCCTCACGACCTCCGGCTGCACCGTGCAGGTGCTGAACGGCGGCTCCGGCGTCGCCCGCACCGTCAACCTTCTCGCACAGGGATACTAGGCATGCCGTCGCTCGTCATCGCCACCACCGGCACCATCTCGGGCGTCGCCGAGAACACGCAGATCAACGCGATCGCCGCCTCGCTGGCTACCGCGCAGCAGTCCAGCACGGCGCCCACCACCACCTCGACGGGCCTGTCGTCGATGGCCGGGGTGTGGTGGCACAACCTGACCGACAACACGATCCGCGTGCGCGACCAGGCGGACAGCGCCTGGATCACCATCGGCACGCTGAACGAGACGGCGAAGACCTTCGCGCCCGCTGGCAGCTCGGGCTCCTATCTGGCTTTGTCCGGCGGCACGCTGACCGCGGGGCTCACGGTGCAATCGGGAGGCATCAGCATCACCGCAGGCGGTCTCGCGGTTACCGCGGGCGGCATGACGATCGGCGGCAATAGCTCCGTCACCGGCACGTTCAGCGCCAGCGGCGCGGTGACCTTTTCCAGCACGGGGAGCTTCGGCGGCAACGTGACTGCGGCCGGGCAGATATTCTCGTCATCCGGCGGCTTCAAGTTCCCGGACAACTCGGTGCAGACCACCGCCTTCACCGGCTCCGGCTATGCGCTCACTTCGTCGCTGGCGAGCTATGCACCGCTTGCTTCGCCTGCGCTCACCGGGACGCCTACGGCGCCGACGGCGGCAATCTCGGACAGCTCGACGACGCTCGCGACCACCGCGTTCGTGCATGCTGTGATCCTCGCCGCGCTCACCAGCTACGCCGGCAGCGGCGTCCCCAGCGGCGGCACGGGCTGACCTCTGACCGCCTGAAACCGGCGATCAATCCCCGCCATCCTGCCTCCCAAACGCGCCTCAGGCGCATCTGAGAGGTGATGATGATCCGGCTTCTCTTCCTGCTTTTAGCAATTCTGCTCGCCGGTGAGGCCCGAGCCCAGAACGGCCAAAACTACAATAGCTGCACGCAGTCCGCGGTGATCAACTGCCCGCGCGCACCGATCTGGGCGGTGCCGCCGGTGCTGACCGGCAGCGTCGACTACGTCACCCAGACCCCTTACGGCGGCCTGCGCGTCCAGCTGCAGGATGGCGTCGGGAACGACCTGGCGCCCATCACGCCGGTTGCGACCACGTCGCTTGCGTCGAGTCTCGTGCTGAAGGCGGCGCCTGGTCAGCTCTACTCGGCCACCGTGACCACCAGCACGACGCCGGGTTACGTCATGGTGTTGAATGCCACCGCGCCACCGGCCGACGGTGCGGTCACCCCGTGGTTCTGCTTCTACATGCAGCCCCTCTCGTCGCAGTCCTTCGGCAGCTTCGGGGCACCGGCTGACCTCTACACCATCGGCATCACCGTCGTGTTCTCGACAACCGGCTGCCTCACCAAGACGGCATCGGCGACCGCGTTCATCTCGGGGAGCGTGCGATGACGGCGCGCTGTCTGCCGCGATGGCTGGCTGGAGCCACCTGCCGCCTCATCCTGGCATGGTGCGTCATTGCGCTGGGCGGCGGCGCGTTCCTCGCGCCCGATGCCGCAGCGAACATGCTCGGCCCGGCGAGCGGCTTCTCTGCCAGCTTCGCCGCAGCGCCTGAATTTGGCATCGCCATCGACGGCGATGTCACGATCAGCAGCGGGACGACGACGCTCTCGCGCGACATGCACTACCGGAACCTGACGATCTCGGGCACCGGCAAGATCGTCACCAACGGCTACGTCATCTACGTCTCCAATACACTCGACCTTTCGGGTGCTGGCGCTGCGGCGATCTCCAGCAACGGTGCAGCTGGCGGCGCGGCCAGCGGGGCTACCGGCGGATCAGCTGGCGCCGGTCAGTTCGGGCTCACCGTTCCGTCGACTCGGGTCGGGTCTGTGGGGACCACCGGCACAAGTGCCGCGGGAGCCGTCGGCACCCTCATCGGCGGCCAGACATGGGCATACGGCGGGGACACTGGCGCCAACGGTGCCGGGGGTGCCGGAACGAACGCTGCGGGTGCGTCCACTGCCGGCAGTTCTGTCACCCGGATCACCATCAATCCCGGGGTGTTCGTCGCTCCGATCGTCGCGGTCAACGCGGCGACAACCACAGGCGACGTGTGGGGTGGCGTCAGCGGCATTTCCGGGCCGTCGGGCGGCGGTGACGGGACCAATCCCGGCGGTGGTGGAGGCGGCGCTCCCTCCGCCGGTGGCTATGTCGCGATTCGCGCCTATGTCATCGCGCGTGGTTCGAATGCCACGGCGAGTATCATTCAGTCGATCGGCGGCGCCGGCGGTAACGGCGGCACGGTCTCCACGGGCAATGTCGGCGGCGGCGGCGGTGCATCTGGCGCTGGCGGCGGTGGGATTGATATCGTCGCCTATGCCATGAGCGGCAGCACGATCCCGAACGC
The DNA here is from genome assembly GCA_903865895.1 of uncultured Rhodospirillales bacterium. Taxonomy (GTDB): domain Bacteria; phylum Pseudomonadota; class Alphaproteobacteria; order Acetobacterales; family Acetobacteraceae; genus CAIYPH01. The sequence goes on from CAIPLM010000079.1 coordinate 28,836, forward strand.
GCTCGACGCAAGCGGTGGGACTGGAGGCAATGGCGGCAACGGCGCGGGTACCGGTCTTGGCGGCAACGGCGGCACCGGTGGGAAGGGCGGCGCGATCAAGGTGGCAATCCTCGGTGGCACTCCCTCGCTCACCTATAACACTGCCAACATCGCTGGCACGGCCGGCTCGACAACGGCGACCGCCACCGGCGCGGCCGGTGGCGCTGGCGCATCATCCCGCGCGAACTTGTGAGGAATTATGAGCACGATCACAGATGCTTTCGGGCGCACCGTCACCAAGACCTCGATCAACGCTCAGACGACGTATTCGGTCCCTCTTCAGGACGGTATTTTCACCGTCACGCAAGAGGGCGATGGCGACGATGGGGCCGCGTTGACGACCATCAACGCCATGGGGTCGCCCCCGGCGCCGGATACACGTCAAGCCGTGCCTGACGTGGTGACCTTGTGGAAGGCGAAGGCGGTTCTCGCCGCACAGCCGTCGAAACTGCATCCGGGGAAGACGCTGCTCGACGATGCGACCGCCGTCATCGCGGCGGCCCCCCAGATGGTCCAGATCGCATGGGCCAACGCTGCCGATCTGGAGCGGACCAGTGCAACGCTGGGCCTGTTGGCGAGCGAGATCGGCCTGACCTCCTCAGATCTCGACACATTATTTGTGGCGGCAGACGCATTCGTGTTGCCCTGACGAAACCCTCTCGGCCGTAAGGCCGGGAGCCTGGGCTGTATCCAGCAGCCCAAGCCGCGCGCCGCTACGCGCCCGGAAAAACCGACCCGTCCTTCCCCTTGCGGGGAGGACGCACCGTGACTGGAAAAAGTAAATGAGTGATTTCTCGCGCGTCGACCCTGTCGTGCCTGTGGCGCCCTGGGTCGGCGGCAAGCACCGACTGGCCAACCGCATCATCCCGCGACTCCAGGCGATCCCGCACAGCTGCTACGTCGAGCCGTTCATCGGGATGGGCGGGATATTCCTACGCCGCCCGTGGCGGATAAAATCGGAGGTGATCAACGACCTCAGCACCGATGTGGTGAACCTGTTCCGGGTGCTCCAGCGCCACTTTAACGCGTTCATGGACATGCTGAAGTGGCAGATTACCTCCCGCGAGCAGTTCCTCCGCCTACGCGACCAGGACCCCGAGACCCTCACCGACCTGGAGCGCGCTGCCAGGTTCCTCTACCTTCAGCGCCTCTCATTCGGCGGCAAGACCGATCACGCCAGCTTCGGCACCACCACCACGCAATCCGCACGGTTCGACGTGCTGAAGCTGACCAGCATCCTGGAGGACGTCCACGAGCGCCTGTCCGGCGTGGTGATCGAGCGCTTGCCCTACGCCGATCTGATCAAGCGCTATGATCGCCCCACCACGCTTTTCTATCTCGACCCGCCCTACTGGGGCTGCGAGGACTACTACGGCGAAGGGATGTTCGCCCGGCAGGACTTCGAACACATGGCGACCATCCTGAGCGCGATCAAGGGCCGCTTCGCGATGTCAATCAACGACACCCCGCAGATCCGCGAACTGTTCAAAACCTCCGAACTGGTCCCGCTGGAGGTGAGCTACAGCCTGACGCCGAAGGCTGCCGGCAAGAAGTTCGCCGAGCTGCTGATCATGAACCGCTAGGCCCATTTCAGCAGGTCGCTAAGGCGCTCTTAGCGGCATGCTGAGAGCCTATTTGGGTTCCGAAAATGGTTGGCGAAATTTCCGAAAATGGTTGGCGCGCTACATCCGTTGAAGAGGCTGCTGAAAGAGAGAGGGGGCCAACTCGGTGGATGCCACCACGGAGTAGGCCCCCTCTCTCTTTCAGCAGCATTCCTTAATGCATGAGGTCCAGGGGCTCGGCCCCTGGTGGGGGTCGAGGGGGCAACGCCCCTCGCCTTGCCTGCTGCCGTAAACGCCTCCGCGAACCGCCCGAGCGTTACTCCACGCGGGGGCGGTCGAGGGCGGATTGGATGGCGGCGAGGAGGTGCATGACGGAGGTGGACCAGAAGCGGGTGGTCACGCCGGGGGGGCGTTCGACATTGAGTTCGCGGCCGAGCACGGCGTCGTAGGTGATGCCGAGTGTGGCGGCGAGGTTGCGGAAGCACCAGTTCACCCAGCCATCCATGTGGAGTTCGACCAGCATGGTGCCGGGGCGGGCGTAGACGAGGTTGGCGAGGCCGGCGCCGTGTGGGGCGACGATGAAGTCGGCGCCGGCGAACAGGGCTGCCTGGGCGGCAAAGGGCAGGGTTTCCAGCCGCACGGGCACGAAGCCGAGACGGGCAAGACCGGCGACCACCTCGTCGTCATTGACCAGGCAGCGATGGGCGTTGGGCGCGCGATCTCCGGCCCGGCGATCAATATAGATGCGACGGGGGAGGTCTTCCGCGGCGGCGGGGCGGAAGCGGGCGAAAAAGGGCGCGATGGAAGGGTGCGGCGTATGGTAGCCGGTGATGCTCCAGGGCACCACGAGGCGCTCGATGTGGAAGGTCTGATCGCGCGCCACACTGTGCAGGCGGCGGCCTTCGCCGAGGCCGCTCATGGCGAAGCTGTCCTGCTGGTAGCCGGGCGCGAGGGGCGGCACCAGCATGTTGCCGTAAATCGCCATCACCTCGGCGGGCAGCGGGGCAAAGCGGCCGAGCCCGTCGAGCGTCCAGTGATAGTAATTCTCGTAATTGCCGCCGAGCAGGCTGATCCAGGTACCGACGAGGTGCTCCACCTCGCGTTCGGGGAGGGCGATGCCGTCCTCGGTGATTGCGTAGCCGTGGCGCTCCGGCGAGGTTTGCTGGAGCGTATCGGCCACCACCGCACCACCAGCGGCGATGATGCCGGCATCGGAATGCACCAACACGTCGGTGAACACCACCAGCCAGGCGTTCACGGAGCGAAAGCTGGCGGAATCCCAGGTCTGGCCGGGCGGCTCCTCCTTGCCGAGCGTGGCGGGGCCGAACATATGCCGCCCGGTCGGCAGCGGCGGCAGCACGACCTCCGCACGGTCGGCCATGAGTTGCGAGAAGACGTGCCGCTGGGTCGCGGCATCGAGCTGCAACTCGGTGGTGGTGCGCCGCGCGAGCGCGCGGCTCGGCGGCGCGTCGCTCACGCGGTGCGGTCTCCGCCGCCGTGCAGGGCCGCCTGGGCAGCGGCAAGGCGGGCCACCGGCACTCGGTAGGGGCTGCACGAGACGTAATCGAGCCCGATCTGCTCGCAGAAGGCGATCGAGGCAGGGTCACCGCCATGCTCGCCGCAAATGCCGAGCTTGAGGTTAGGTTTGGTAGCTCGGCCCTTCTCGACGGCGATGCGGATCATCGCGCCAACGCCCTCGACGTCGATCGACACGAAGGGGTCCTTCTCCAGGATGCCCTGGTCGACATAGGAGGGCAGGAACTTCCCGGCGTCATCGCGCGACAGGCCGAACACGGTCTGCGTCAGGTCATTGGTGCCGAAGCTGAAGAAATCGGCGGCCTCGGCGATCTTGTCCGCGGTAATGGCGGCACGCGGCAGCTCGATCATGGTGCCGACGCTGTATTCAATCGTCATGCCGGCTTCGGCGAACACCTCGGCGGCGACCTTCTCCACCTGGGCGCGGGTGATCTCCAGCTCCTTCTTCACACCCACCAACGGGATCATGATTTCCGGCACCGGCGCGTTGCCGGTCTCGCGGGCGATCGCGATGGCGCCCTCGAAAATGGCGCGGGCCTGCATCTCGTAGATCTCGGGGTAGGTCACGCCGAGGCGGCAGCCGCGGTGGCCAAGCATCGGGTTGGCCTCGGCGAGTTCCGCGGCGCGGCGGCGCATGCTGTCGATATCGCTGCCGAGTGCCGCGGCAACATCGGCGAGCTCGGCGTCGGCATGGGGGAGGAACTCATGCAGCGGCGGGTCGAGCAGGCGGATGGTGATGGGCAGCCCGGCCATGATGCGGAAGAGGTCGGAGAAGTCCTTGCGCTGGAAGGGCAGCAGGCGGGCGAGTGCGGTGCGGCGGCCGCGCTCGTCGGACGACATGATCATCTGCCGCACGGCGCCGATGCGCTCGGGGTCGAAGAACATGTGCTCGGTGCGGCACAGGCCGATGCCCTCGGCGCCGAACTTGCGGGCGGTCTCGGCATCGAGCGGGGTTTCCGCGTTGGTGCGCACTTTCAGGCGGCGGGTCTCGTCGGCCCAACCCATCAGCGTGCCGAAATCGCCGCTCATCTGCGGCTCAATCATCGCCACGCTGCCGATGAACACCTCGCCGGTGGCGCCATCGATGGTCACCGTCTCGCCGGCGCGGATCACCCGGCCGCCGGCTTGCAGGGTCTGCGCGCCGTAATCGACGGAGATGCCGCCGGCGCCGGCCACGCAGGGCCGGCCCATGCCGCGGGCCACCACGGCGGCGTGGCTGGTCATGCCGCCGCGGGTGGTCAGGATGCCGCGGGCGGCGTGCATGCCGTGAATATCCTCGGGGCTGGTCTCGATGCGCACCAGCAGCACCGCCTCACCCTTGGCCGCCCGCATCTCGGCCTCATCGGCGGAGAACACGATCGCGCCGGAGGCGGCGCCCGGGCTGGCGGGCAGGCCCTTGGCGAGCAGGTTGCGCGGCGCCTTGGGATCGAGCGTCGGGTGCAGCAGCTGGTCGAGCGAGGCCGGGTTGACGCGCAGGATCGCCTCGCGCCGGTCGATCAGCCCCTCGCGCGCCATGTCGACGGCGATCTTGAGCGAGGCGGCGGCGGTGCGCTTGCCGTTGCGGGTTTGCAGCATATAGAGCGTGCCGGACTGCACGGTGAACTCGATATCCTGCATGTCCTTGTAGTGGCGCTCAAGGGTGGCGCGGATTTCCATCAGCTGCGTGTAGGCGGCCGGCATCGTCTTTTCCATCGAGAGCTCGCCGGGCTTGGCGCGCGCCTCGGCCATCGGCTGCGGGGTGCGGATGCCGGCGACGACGTCCTCGCCCTGGGCGTTCACCAGATATTCGCCGTAGAAGATGTTCTCGCCGGTCGAGGGGTCGCGGGTGAAGCACACGCCGGTGGCGCAGTCCTCGCCCATGTTGCCAAACACCATGGCCTGCACGTTGACCGCGGTACCCCAGCTGGCGGGAATGTCATGCAGGCGGCGATAGGTATTGGCGCGCGGGTTCATCCAGGAGCCGAACACGGCGCCGATGGCGCCCCACAACTGCTCCTCGGGGTCCAGCGGGAAGGGCTTGCCGGTCTCCTGGCGCACCATCTCGAGATAGGCGTGCACCACGCGGTGCCAGTCCTGCGCGGTCAGCGCGGTATCCTCGACCACGCCGGCTTCGAGCTTGGTGTGCTCGATGATGTCCTCGAAGCGATGGTGATCGACGCCGAGCACCACGCCGCCATACATCTGGATGAAGCGGCGATAGGAGTCCCAGGCGAAGCGGGCATCGCCCGACATTTCGGCTAGGCCCTCGACGGTGGCGTCATTGAGGCCGAGGTTCAGCACGGTATCCATCATGCCGGGCATGGAGACGCGGGCGCCGGAGCGCACGGAGACCAGCAGCGGCTTGCGCTTGTCGCCGAATTTGAGGCCGACGGCAGCTTCCACGCGGGCGAGTGCTACGCGCACCTGGCCCTGCAGCTCGGCCGGATAGGCGTGGTTGTTGTCGTAGAAGGCGGTGCAGACCTCGGTGGTCAGTGTGAAGCCCGGGGGCACCGGCAGGCCGATGCTCGCCATTTCTGCGAGGTTGGCGCCCTTGCCGCCGAGGAGGTTGCGCATATCCGCCCGGCCTTCGTTGTGGCCGGCGCCAAAGCTGTAGACCCATTGCGTCATGATGGCTCAAATCTCCCTGGCGGGGCGCGGAGGGCGCGCGCCGCCGTTTGCCGATATCCGATCGACCCGGCTTCCGGCGCGATCAATGCATCGCCCGTGCCACCTGGATCGATCATACGCCGAAACTACCCCTCGATACGCGAAAAATCCGCAACCTGGTTCAGCACGGCACGCACGCGCGCGAGGATGGCGAGGCGATTCAGCCGCACCTCGGCCCGCGAGTCGTTAACCGTGACTTCAGTGAAGAAAGCATCAAGAAGTGGCCGTAGTGCGGCGAAGCTCTCCATGGCTGTGCCATAGTTTTCCTGCCGAATCATCATAATGACCATCTCTTCGCGGCGCTGCAGAGCTTCAACCAGCGCAATTTCAGCACCGGCTTCCAAAATCGTAGGATCAACGGATCGGTCATGCGAACCGTCCTTCTTCTCCTCGATGCGCAGGATATTGGCCGCGCGCCGATACCCCGCCAGCAGATTGGAGCCATCTTCGGTACCAAGCATCTCCGCCACCGCTGCAGTCTTGGCGAGCAAGCGGGTAAGGTCGTCATCAATTCCGGATGTTCCGATGACCGCATTCAGCACGTCATGTCGGGCACCATCGGCACGCAATTGGACGCGCAAACGCTCGATGATGAACAGCATCACTTCTGTGATCACGCTGTCGACCGGCGTCAGACCGGCTACGCCAAGGTTTTCCTGATGGTCGGCGATCGCGTCAAAGAGACTTAAGCGCAGATCGTTCTGGCGGATAAGGCGAATGATCCCGAGGGCCGCTCTGCGCAGGGCATACGGGTCCCCCGAGCCAGTCGGCTTTTCGCCAATTGCAAAGAAGCCAACGAGTTGGTCCAGCTTGTCGGCCAGCGCTACCGCGATGGAAACGGGGTGCATCGGCACCGCGTCGGTCGGGCCTTTGGGCGCGTAGTGATCGCCGACGGCCTCGGCGACGCAGGCATCCTCGCCGTCATGCCGGGCGTAGTAGCTGCCCATGACCCCCTGCAATTCCGGGAATTCGCCGACCATCCCGGTGGTGAGATCGGCCTTGGCGAGCAAAGCGGCGCGGGCGGCCTGGTCCGGGTCGGCCTTGGTGTATTCGGCCAGCACGCGGGCGAGGCGAACGAGGCGGCGCACCCGGTCGCCCTGGCTGCCGAGCTTGGCGTGGAAGGTCACGCTATCGAGCGCGGCGACGCGGCTTTCCAGCGTGCGCGTGCGGTCGAGGTCCCAGAAATGCCGGGCGTCGGAGAAGCGGGCGCTCAACACCCGCTCATTGCCGGCCACCATCGCCGTGCCGCCATCGGTGGGGTCGATATTGGCGATGAATGCAAAATGCGCCGCCGTTTTGCGGAAAGCGTCGCGAAATGCGAAATAGCGCTGGTTCACCCGCATCGAGACCTGCATCACCTCGGCCGGCAGGTCCATGTAGGCGGCGTCGATCGCCCCGAGATAGGGGAACGGCCATTCCACCAGCCCGGCCACCTCGTCCAGCAGCCCCTGATCCTCGACCAGCGCCAGCCCATGCGTCGCGGCGATCTGGTGCAACCCGGCCTCGATCAGCGCCCGGCGCTCGGCGGCATCCACCAGCACGCGGCGTTCGCGCAGCCTGGCCGCCCAATCCGCTGACGAAGTGACGGCGAAGGCGCCGGGGGCGAGGAAGCGATGCCCCTCGGTGAGATCGCCGGAAGCCAGCCCATGCCCATCATCATCGCCGTCACGCAGGGTGAACGGCACCACGGCACCATCGAGCAGGCAAAGGATGCGGCGCAGCGGACGCACCCAGGTGAAATTGCTGGAGCCGCCCCAGCGCATCGATTTCGGCCAGGGGAAGCGGCGCAGCACCGCCGGCACGGCGGTGGCGATCAGCGCCGCGGCATCAACGCCGGGCACCACCTTGTCGAGCACCCAGAAATCACCCTCCTCGCGGAGTTGCTCCTTCGCGGCGCCATGCTTGCGCAGGAACCCGGCCAGCGCTTGCTCCGGCGCAGTGCGGCGCGGGCCACGCTCGCTGCTGCGGCTCTCCGGCACATGGCCGGCGATCTCCGCAGCGAGCGCGATGCGGCGAGGGCCGTAGAACGTGCGCACGGAGGCCGGCGCCAGGGCCGCCAGCGCCTCACCGAGCAGCCGCGCGAGGTCCTCCGCCGCGCGGGCCTGCATACGGGCGGGGATTTCCTCGCTGAAAAGTTCGAGAAAAATCTCAGGCATCGACCGTCTCCCCCGCCACCCAGGCCTCGCAACAGCCTTTGGCGAGCGTGCGCACCCGGGCGATGTAGCTGGCCCGCTCGGTGACGCTGATCACGCCGCGGGCATCGAGCAGGTTGAAGAGATGGCTCGCCTTGATGCATTGGTCATAGGCCGGCAGCGCCAGGCCACGGGCGAGGATCGCCGCGCATTCCCGCTCGGCATCCTCGAAATGGCGCGCGAGCATGGCGGTATCGGCATGCTCGAAGTTATAGGCGCTGTATTCCTTCTCGGCGCGCAGGAACACGTCGCCGTATTTCACGCCGCTTCCGTTGAAATCGAGGTCGTACACGCGCTCGACATTCTGCACATACATCGCCAGGCGCTCAAGCCCGTAGGTCATCTCGAAGGACGGATGCACCACGGAAATACCGCCAACCTGCTGGAAATAGGTGAACTGGCCGACTTCCATACCGTCGCACCACACCTCCCAGCCCAGGCCCCAGGCGCCCAGCGTCGGGCTTTCCCAATCGTCCTCGACGAAGCGGAAATCATGCACCAGCGGGTCGAGCCCGATGGCGGCGTAGCTGGCCAGCAGCAGCGCCTGCGCATCGGCCGGCGAGGGCTTCATGATCACCTGATACTGATAATAGTGCTGCAACCGGTTGGGGTTCTCGCCATAGCGCCCGTCGGTCGGCCGGCGGGAGGGCTGCACGTAGGCGGCGCGCCAGGGCTTGGGGCCGAGGGCGCGCAATGTCGTCGCCGGATGGAAGGTGCCGGCGCCCATTTCCATGTCGAAGGGTTGCAGGATCACACAGCCCTGGGCGGACCAGAAATTGTGCAGCCGCAGGATCAGCTCCTGGAAGCTGGGCGGTTTGGCGGAGGTCATGTGCGGCGGCGTCTCGTTGTTCTTTGATGCGCTGCACAATACGGTTTCACGCGCGGGGCAACAAGGGAGCGGTGGCAAAGCGCCACGCGCCATGGTGGAATGGGCCATGTCCATCGATGGGCTCAGCGACGCCGAGATCGCCCGCATCCTCGCCGAGACGCGCCGGGTGGCGCTTCTCGGCGCCTCGCATCACCCCGATCGCGCCGCCAACTACATTCAGGCCTTCCTGCAGCGGCGCGGCTATGAGGTGACGCCGATCAATCCCGGGCTCGCCGGGCAGAGCCTGCATGGCCGGCTCGTTGTGGCGCGGCTGGAGGAGGCGGCGCCGCTCGACATGATCGATGTCTTCCGCGCCTCCGCCCATTTGCCGGGCATCGTGGATGAGACGATTCGCCTGGGCGCCCGCACCATCTGGGCGCAGCTCGGTGTGGCCGACATCGGCGCCGCGGCGCGCGCCCGGGCGGCCGGAATCACGATGGTAATGGACCGCTGTCCCTCGATCGAGGTGCGCCGGCTGCACCTGTGACGGCTGGATTGCCGGGAGTTCTCGGAGGTTTAACCTCGGCGCCGCGGTTTTGCCTTGAAGGGCGGCGGGCGACGGGCCACATCGAACGCTGACGACGCCGGGCGGAATTGCGGCCGGCGCATAGGGGAAAGCAAATGACCAACGAGGAACGGGATCTCATCCTCAACTTCATCCAGCGTGTCGGCGGCAGCCAAGCCTCCGGCTTCGGCTCGGTGCCCTCGACCAACCCGGCGATGCCGCCGATCGACCGCGACGCCGACGCCTTCATCGCCGAACAATTCGCCAAGTTCCCGGAGGCGCGCTACCGCATCACCCAGCTCGCCTTCGTGCAGGAGCACGCGCTGGCCGAGGCGAGCAACCGCATCAACCAGCTACAGGCCGAGAACCAGGCACTGCGCCAGGCGCAACAGGCCCAGCCTGCCCAGCCGGCGGCCTCACCCTGGGGCCAGGCCGCCCAGCCGGCGCCGCAGCCCTCGCGCGGATTTTTCGGCAGCGTGTTCGGCGGCGGCCAGCAGGCGGCCCCTCCCCCGCCGCCCCCGCAATATCAACAGCCGCAGTATCAGCAGCCGCAATACGCCCCGCCCCCGCCGCAATACGCGCCCGGCTACCAGCCCGGCATGTTCCAGCAGCGCGGCTCGGGCTTCCTCGGCTCCGCACTGACCACCGCGGCGGGCGTCGCCGGCGGCATGGTGGCGGGCAACGCGCTGATGAACCTGTTCTCCGGCAACCATAACCAAGGATTCGGTGGTGGTGGCTTTGGTGGCGGCGGTTTCGGCGGCGGCGGCTTCGGCAGCCCAGCTTCGGCGCCCGGCTACTTCCCGCCCCAGTCGCCCTCTGCCAGCCCCTGGGCCGCGGAGCCCGCTCCCTCGGCCGATCCCTACGAGGTCGGCGGCCTGTCCAAGGACTCAACCGGCTATGGCAACCAGGATAGCGGCGGCTGGCAGCAGGCCGCGTCGAACACCGGCGGCTGGCAGGATGCGCCGGATGACGCCCCCTCGGGCGGCGGCTGGACCGATGCCGGCGGGTCCGACGACGAGGTCTGACGGCATCTGAGCGGGGGTCGCATTCCCCCGCTCCGCTCGGGGTGCTAGTTTCTGTGCATGCGGATTCTCGCCCTCGACGGAGCCCTTGCACGCTGCGCAGCCGCCCTCGTGGTGGATGGCAACGTGATCGCCGTGCGCCAGGAGGCGGGCGGCCGCGGCCAGGCCGGCGCATTGCCGCCAATGGCCGAGGCGGTGCTGGCTGAGGCCGAAATTGCGGCCGGCTCGCTTGACGCAATCGCCGTCACCGTCGGCCCCGGCAGCTTCACCGGCCTGCGCGCCGCAATCTCCCTCGCCCACGGCCTGGCCGCCGCCGCTGGCTGCCCGGTCATCGGCGTCAGCGTCGCCGAGGCCATGGCCGCAGCCCTGCCCAATCTCGGCGGGCGCGAACTCTGGGTGGCGATCGACAGCCATCGCGGCCGCGTCTTCCTGCATCGCGCAGGCGGTGAGGCCGAGTCCATGGCACTTGCGGATGTGCCGCTGGTGACCGGACGCGTCGCGGTGGCCGGGGATGCCGCCATCGCGGTCGCCTGTCACCTCGCCTCCCTCGATGTCGACGTGATGCTGACCGACGTGCGGCTGCCGCCGATCCGCCAGGTCGCGCTGGTGGCGATGCAGCGGCTGCACGGCGATATCCCGCCTCGCGAGGCCCAGCCGCTCTACGTCGATCCGCCCGAGGCCAAGCTGCCGGCCGGCGGATTGCGGCCGCCGCCGCGCGCGGAGTGATCCGCGCCACGCCCGCTCACGCTATCGTGATGGCGGAAATCCATCGCGCGAGTTTCCCCCCCGACGAGGCCTGGGGGCCCGATGCCTTTGCGCTGCAACTCGGCCTACCCGGCGTCTTCGCCTTGCTGGACGAGACCGGCGGATTTCTGCTCGCCCGCGTGACGATGGATGAGGCGGAGGTGTTGACACTGGCGGTGCAACCCGACGCCCGCCAGCGCGGCACCGGCCGGCGCCTGCTCGTGGCCGCGATGCAGGAGGCAGGGCGCGATGGTGCGCGCACCATGTTTCTTGAAGTATCCGCCATCAATAACGCCGCACGAAACCTCTACGAAACATCAGGCTTCCGGCAAGTGGGTTTGCGCCGGCGTTATTATGCCGATGGCAGCGACGCATTGGTCATGCGGCGGCCAATTACTTCCGGCGCACCAGCATCCGCGTGATGCCGTCCGCCTCGTCGAGCAGCGCGAGCACCGTGTGGCCCTGTTCGGTGGCGGTACGTGGAACATTACGGCGCGGCTCATCGCCCTTCAGAAGGACCTGAAGAATCTGGCCGGAGCGCAATTGGTCGAGCGCTAATCGCGTGCGGACGAACGTCATCGGGCAATATTCCCGGGTTACGTCTATTTCACGATCTGGCGTTATCGCAGTTTGTGAAAGCCCTTCATTCGTCTTATCGGGCATGGCAGTTCTTGCTGTCTCTTCTTTGAGGTAAAATTAATCGTTTGCACGACATCGGTGGCGCCACCTATATGGCCGCAGTTGACCAAGTGCAAAGGATAATACGATGTCTGAACCGGGTAACAACCCCGATGTTCTTGGGCTCACCGCCCAGATTGTTTCCGCCCATGTGTCCAACAACTCGGTCCCCACCGAGGCACTTCCTTCGCTGATCCAGGATGTCTACCGCACCCTCGCCTCCATCGGGCAGGGCGAACCGGTGGTGGAAAAGCAGGAGCCGGCGGTTCCGATCAAGAAGTCCGTATTCGCGGACCATATCGTCTGCCTCGAGGACGGCAAGAAGCTCAAGATGCTGAAGCGCCACCTCAAGACCGCCTATAACATGACGCCGGACCAGTATCGCGAGAAGTGGGGCCTGCCGCCCGACTATCCGATGGTCGCGCCGAACTACGCCAAGCACCGCTCCTCGCTGGCCAAGAAGATCGGTCTCGGGACCAAGCCGCGCGCGCGCTGAAGCAAGCGACGGCGGCGGCACGGCTCCCCCTGTGCCGCCGCCGCCGGCTTGATGTAGAAGACCTGCGATGGACAGCAGGATCGAACGGCTCTGCATAGAGCGTGGGCTGAAGATGACCGGGCAGCGCCGGGTGATCGCCCGTGTCCTGTCCGACTCCGAGGACCATCCCGACGTCGAGGAGCTTTACCGCCGCGCGGCCGCCCTCGACCGTAATATCTCCATCGCCACCGTCTACCGCACCGTCCGCCTGCTTGAAGAAAAAGGCATCCTGGAGCGGCGTGATTTCGGTGGCGGGCGCGCCCGCTACGAGCCCAGCGAGCAGGGCCACCACCACCATCTGATCGATGTCGAGACCGGCAAGGTCGTCGAATTCGAGGATGCCGAGCATGAACGGGTGCTGCAGGCCATCGCGCAGCGGCTCGGGTTCGAGCTCGTCTCCCACCGGCTGGAACTCTTCGGCCGCCCCCTCGCCGCCGGGCGCAAGCCCGATGGCGATTGACCCCGCCCCAGGAAATCCGCCCATGCGCCGCTTCAACGTGATCATGACCAGCCCGCGGCTGGCTGCGCCCGCCGTGGCGATCCTGGAAGCGGCGGGGTGCGACATCCACTACATGGAGCCCTATCCCAGCGCGGCCGAGGTGGCGGCGTTGAGCGGGCGGGTGCAGGCCGACGCTATCCTCAGCCGCCAGGGCCCGGTGATGGCGGCCGCGATGGACGCCTCGCCGCGCCTGCGCATCGTCGCGCGTCACGGCGTGGGGGTGGATGACGTGGATATCCCCGCCGCAATCGCGCGCGGCATCCTCGTCACCCGGGCGCCCGGGTCCAACACCACGGCGGTGGCGGAACACACCATCGCCCTCATCCTGGCGCTGGCCAAGGATCTGCGGCCACTCGCCACCTCGATCGGCGGCGGCGCCTGGCGTGGAGCGGCGACCAAGGTCCGCGATATCGCCGGGCTGCGGCTCGGCCTGCTCGGCTATGGCGCCATCGGCCGCGCGGTGGCCGCCTTCGCCGCGCCATTCGGCATGGTGATCAGCGCCTATTCCCCCTCGGCGTCAGATGCCGCCTTCCCCCCAGTGCGGCGCGCGGCGACGCTGCTTGACCTGTGCGCGGGCTCCGATGTGCTCTCGGTGCACTGCCCCTACGCGCCGGCCACCCGGCATATCGTGAATGCCGCCGCCCTCGCCGCCATGCCGCGCGGCGGTTACGTGATCAACACCGCGCGGGGCGGCATCGTCGATGAGGACGCGCTGGCCGCGTCACTCGATAGCGGCCACACCGCCGGCGCCGGACTTGACGTGTTCGAGGACGAGCCGCCGCGGCCGGACCATCCCCTGCGCAACCATCCCCGCGTGCTGCCGACGCCGCATGTCTCCGGCGTGACCGACGGATCGCTGGTCAACATGGGCGTGATGGCGGCCGAGTGCATCGCCGCGGCGCTGACCGGCGGCACCGTGCCGCCGGAGCGCATCGTGCACGGCTGATCCGATGGAGCGCCTGCACGCCCGCCCGGCGCTCGCCGCCTTGGTGCTCGGCCTGCTCTCGGCCGCCGCTTTGCCGCCGCTGCATGTGCTGCCGGTGCTGTGGCTCAGCCTGCCCGGCCTGCTCGCGCTGCTCAATCGCGCCGCCGGGTGGCGCGGCGTGGCGTGGGTGGCGTTCTGCTTCGGGCTCGGCCACCACATCGCCGGGCTCTACTGGATCACCGAGGCCATCCTGATCGAGGCCGGCACTTTCTGGTGGCTGGTGCCGCTGGGGGTGCCGATGCTGGCGGCGGTGCTGGCGCTGTTCATCGTGGCCCCCTGCCTCTTGGCGCGGCAGGCGCCGGAAATAGGCCGCGGCTGGGTGCTCGCCGGGCTGTGGGTCGCGTTCGATATCGCGCGGCAATTCGTCCTCTCCGGGTTTCCCTGGAACCCGCTGGGCAGCGTGTGGGCGATGCCAGGGCTGGCGGGGGATGTGATGCTGCAACCCGCCGCCGTGATGGGCGTGCATGGGTTGAGCCTGCTGACACTACTCACCGGCTTTGCCCCCCTGGCCGGGCGGCGCGGCATGATCGCCGCATGCACCTTGCTGGTGGTCTGGGCGGGCTGGGGCGCGCTCCGCCTCGGCCCCAATCCGGCACCCTCGACGCCGCTCACCGTCGTGCTGGTGCAGGGCAATATCGCGCAGGAGGGCAAGTGGGAGCGCGAGCGGGCGCTGCGCAACTTCAAGCGCTTCCTGGATCTGACCCGCGCGGGAGTGGACACGGCTGGTAACGGCAAGACCCTAGTGGTGTGGCCCGAGACCGCGAGCCCCTTCCTGATCGACCGCGACGCCGATGCACGCGCGGCGGTGGCAGAGGCCGCCGGTGGCGCGGCCTTCATCGGCACCATCCGCTTCGATGCCGCCAACCGCCCCTATAACAGCCTGGTCGCGGTCGACGGACCCGGCCCGGTGGCGGCGACCTATGACAAATGGCATCTCGTGCCCTTCGGCGAATATCAACCCGGCTGGTTCCCGCTGCCGATCGCCTTCGTCTCCGGCGACGGCTTCGGCCGCGGTACGGGACCGCAGACCTGGCGGCTGCCGGGGATCCCGGCGGTAGGGCCGCTGATCTGCTACGAGGCCATCTTCCCCGCCGAGGGCGTGGCGGCAGACCGGCCGGAATGGCTGGTGAATGTGACCAATGATGCGTGGTTCGGCAATTCCACCGGCCCGCGCCAGCACCTCGCGGCCGCCCGGCTGCGCGCGGTGGAGGAGGGGCTGCCACTGATGCGGGTGGCCAATACCGGTATTTCCGCGGGTTTCGACGGCTATGGCCGCGAACTCGGCCGCATCGGCATGAATCAGGCCGGCAGCATCGCTCTGCCGCTGCCCGGCGCACTGGCGCCGACCGTGGCAAGTCGCTTCGGGCTGTGGCTGCCGGGGGCGCTGGCACTGCTTTGCATCGCCGGCGGATTAATAATCGGAAGGCAGCGCAACACGGGATCGTTTTCGAGACATTGACTCATTTTTCGCGATTTCACTTGACGATCCAGGGTTGTGCGACCTATTAACCATTCAACCTTTGTTAACAGCTCCGGCCGGCCGCTAGGCTCTCCCGTTGAGGAGTGCCCATCCGGACCCCGGCGTAGACAGGAGTGCCACCTATGTCTGGTCTTGGCGATGAGCCGCTGCCCCGTCTCGGCGCAGCCGCGGAGGGTATTGGCGAGCGCGCCGAGCGCGAATCTCGCCCGAGCCCCATCGATGTTCATGTCGGCTCGCGCATCCGCCTGCGCCGCACCCTGCTCGGCATGTCGCAGGAGCGGCTGGGCGAGGCGCTTGGGCTGACATTCCAGCAGGTGCAGAAATACGAGCGCGGCGTGAACCGCGTCGGAGCCTCGCGCCTGTTCGACCTGTCGCGCGTGCTCGACGTGCCGATCAGCTTCTTCTTCGATGACATGCCGGAGGCCAACGCGCAGCAGGCGGCCAGCGTGGGCGGTGGGCTCTCGGGCCGGCGCAGCTTCGGCTTCTCCGACCAGCAGGATGGCTTCGGTGGCGACGACGTGCTCAATCGCCGCGAGACGGTGGAGCTGGTGCGCGCCTATTATCGCATCACCGACCCGAACCAGCGCAAAAGCGTGTTCAACCTCATCAAAAGCATGACGCCCGACTCGGCGGACTGACGCGCCGCGCGGCCGGGGGAGGCGGCAGAATGCCGGGCAGGCTTTCCCGCGCCGAGGGTTGGCTGTGCTTCGCCATCGCCACCGCGCTCGATATCGCCTCCGGCCTGCGCTCCAGCCCCGAGGTGCTGGAGGGGCGGCTGCTCAACCCAGACAGCTACATGCGCATCGTCCGCCTGCGCGACATGCTGGACGCCGGACGCCCGTTGCATGCAGTGATGCGCGACGGCTCCGGCGAGGGGACTGTGCTGCACTGGTCCCATCTGCTCGATGCCGTGCTGCTGCTTCTATCGCTGCCGTTTCGCCTGATACTGCCCGGCGATGCCGCGTTGCAGGCGGCGGCAATGCTGCTTGGCCCGCTCTCAGTCGGCGCGGCCGGCGCCGCGGCGGCCTGGCTGCTCGCGCCGATCACCCGCCCCGGCACGCGCTGGACCGCCGCCGCCCTGGCCGGGCTGGCGCCGCCGGTGATCGTCTACGGGTTTCCCGGCGTCGCCCATCACCACGCCCCACTCGGCATCGCCGCCCTGTTGTTGGCCGGAGCCGCAGGGCGTGTCGCAGCCGGCTCGGTGCGGGCGGGATGGCTGCTCGGCGCCGCGGCCGGCTTCGGCATCTGGCTGTCACCCGAAGCGATGCCCTTCGCGCTGCTCGCCTTCGGCGGCGGCGGCCTCGCCTGGCTGATCGCCGCCGAACCCAAACCGCTCGCCGCCGGGCTGCTGCGCGGCGGGGCGGCCTTCCTGGCGATCATCCTATTGGCCCTGGCGATCGACCCGCCATCGGGCGGCCGCGCGGCGCTGGAGTTGGATCGCATCTCCGCCGCCTATGTCCCGCTCGCCGCGCTCGCCGTCGCAGTGGCATTCGCGCTGACGCGGCTTGGCGGGCGGCGTTGGCTCGGCGTTCTGTTCGGTGCGGCAGCGATTGCCGGCTGGCTGGCCCTGTTTCCCGACGTGCTGCGCGGCCCGGATGCCGCCGCGCCCGAGGCTGCGGCGATGTTCGCGGCAATCGAGGAGATGCTGCCGGTGCGCGGCTGGGCGCAGGCCGTGCTGTTTCTGGGCGACGGGGCACTCGCGCTGATCTTCTGCCTCGCCATGGCCTGGCGCGGCCGATCCTGGACCTGGGCCTACGCCGCGGGCGCGGTGCTATTCATGCTGGCGCTCGGCGCGCTGCACATCCGCTTCGCCACCTACGCCACCCTCGCCGGCGCCGCAGTGCTGCCCGCGTTGCTTGGTGCGATCACCATCCGCCTCGCCGGGCAGCCCAATTTGCAGGCCCTGGGGCGGGTCGGCATGCTACTGATTGCGATGCTGCCCACCCGGGCGGACGGCATCGCCGCCCAATTCGCCATCCCATCCACGGCCGCCCCCGCCGCCCTTCCCTGCCCCATCGCGCCTTTCGCGCCGCATCTCCAGGCACTCGGCGATGCGGTGGTGCTGAGCGACATCAACGATGCGCCGGAATTGCTGTATCGCAGCCGCATCCGCACCGTCGCCTCGCTGTATCACCGCAACGTGCCAGCCTTCCTGCGCATGCAGGTTGCCTGGCGTGAGGTGCCCGGCGATGCGCCCGGCCCGGCTTTCCTCGCCACCGGCGCGCGCTTCGTGCTGGTCTGCCCCACCGGCCCGCGCTCGGCGATGGTCGCGGGGCTGGCAGAGACCACCCTCCTCGATCGCCTGCGCGCCGGCGCCCCGCCGGCGTGGCTGCGGCAGGTGCAGGCCGATCCGGCATCGGGGCTGGTGCTGTTCGAGCTTGCCACCAAATAGGGGCTTGCGCGGCGCCGCCCGGCACCCCATCTGCGCGTCATCGTTCGATATCGAACAATGCGGAGACCAGCAATGATCCAGATCCAGCCCTTCGACCGCCTCGGCCGCTTCCAGAATGCGTGGCTCAATGCCCGCTACCACTTCAGCTTCGGCCAGTACCGGGATCCCGCGCGCCAGGGCGTCGGCGGCCTCGTGGTGTGGAACGACGACGAGATCGCCCCCGGCACCGGGTTTGACCCGCACCCCCATCGCGAGATGGAGATCATCACCTATGTGCGCGAGGGGGCGATCACCCATCGCGACAGCCTCGGCAATGAGGGCCGCACCGAGGCCGGCGACATCCAGGTGATGCATGCCGGCACCGGCATCACCCATGCCGAATACAATTTGGAGCCGACCCCGACCCGGCTGTTCCAGATCTGGATCCACCCCGGCACGCAAGGCGTGGCGCCAGGCTGGGGTGCCAGGAAATTCCCGCGCACCAGCAGCACCGTGCTGACCGCGATGGCCGATGGCCGCGCCGGCGCCGACGGCTCGGCCCTGCCGCTCTATGCCGATGCCGCGGTGCTGGCCGGCACCATCAAGGCGGGCGAGAGCGTCACCCACGCCCTCGGCAAAGGCCGCGTCGGCTATCTCGTCGCCGCCACCGGCACGGTCTCGGTGAACGGCGCCACCGTCGGCACGCGGGATGGCGTGACCGTCACCGGCGAGGACAGCATCACCATCACCGCGTCAGCCGATGCCGAGGTGGTGCTGGTCGACGTGGTCGGCTAAAGCGTGATGACCGGAGGCGGAATCGCAGTAGGTCTGAATCACGCGACCAAACAAAGGTTTAGAGCACGAGGGCTGCGCCTATCAGCAGCCATCGTGCTCTAAGCGGCGGCGAGGCGGGACAGCGTGACGTTGCGGGTCTCGTTGTCCTCCAGCTCCCGGCTGGTCGGCACCACGAAATGCGCGAAGGGGGAGAGCCCCTCGCGCGGCAGATAGGCGCGGCCGGGGTCGGCGATCCACACCTCCGCGGTGCGCGCCATCGCCTGCAACCAAGGCAGGATATGGCGCGTCATCGGCGCCTCGTAGCAGACATCGCCGCAGAAAATCAGGTCCCACCGGCAGGGCTGGCCGACGATGTCGGCGGTCTCACCCGCCACGGTGGTGCCATTCAACGCGGCGTTGAGGCCGATCGTGGCGGTGGCCAGGGGGTCGATCTCCGCCGCTTCGGCGCTGGCCGCCCCCGCCATCAGCGCCGCAATCGCCGCCAGCCCGCCGCCGGCCGCGAAATCCAGCACTCGCTTGCCGGCGACGGTGGCGGGATAGTCCAGCACATGGCGGGCGATGGCGATGCTGCCGGGCCAGGCGAAGGCCCAGAAGGGCGGCGCGATATTGGCCCGCGCCAGCCAATCCTCGGTCGCCTGCCAGATCGGGGTGATCTCGGTGGCGAGATATAGCGCGACCTCCGGCACCAGAGCGGGCCGCCCGATCACCGTATTGGCGCGGACGAATTCGGCCGCGTCGGTCACAGCCGGCCAAGCAGGATGGCGAGGCCGATGGCGAACCCGGCCTCGCGATTGGCGTGGAACAAGGCAAGGCACAGCGCCGGGTCATTCACGTCGATCCGCGCGATCTGCCGCGCCAGCAACCCAGCCGGCAGCAGCAACGCGAGGTTGAACCAGGCGGACAGTCCGGCGAGCCAGCCGGTGGCCACCAGCAGCGCGAGCGTGCCGAGATAGCAGGCGGCGAGGAAGGGCTTCGTCTGCGTCGCGAACAGCCGCGCCGTCGAGCGCACGCCGACCAGCGCGTCATCCTCGCGATCCTGATGGGCGTAGATCGTGTCGTAGCCGAGAATCCACAGGATCGCCGCGGCATAGAGCGTGGCGGTCGCGGCATCGAGCCTTCCGGCGGCGGCCGCATAGCCCATCGGCGCGCCCCAGCCGAAGGTGAAGCCGAGCATGAGCTGCGGCCACCACGTCACCCGCTTGGCCAGCGGATAGGTGACGACCAGCAGCAGGGAGGCGACGCCCAGCGCCTGCGCGAGCGGGCCGAGTTGCAGCAGGATCGCAAGCCCGACCGCCAGCAGCACGGCGAGGAATGTCGCGGCATGACGCATCCTGAGCGCGCCCGAGGCGAGTGGCCGCCCGGCGGTGCGGGTCACCTTGCGGTCCATGTCACGGTCCCACATGTCGTTCACCACGCAACCGGCGCCGCGCATGACGAAGGCGCCGGCGAGGAACAGCGCGATCAGCCGCATGCCCGCCGCGGCATCGGGGGCGGCGAGGGTGATCGACCACAGGCCGGGCAGGAACAGCAGCCAGCCGCCGATCGGCCGGTCAATCCGCGCGAGATGCACATAGGGCACCCAGGCGGCGGGGAGCCGCGCGACCCAGCCGGTGCGGATGATATCGGTATGCGGGAGCATGGGCGTGTGTCGCGCCCCGTCGCCGCGGCGTCAACCGCCGCCATCTCGGCATCGGCCGGATTGCTGCTAGAATGCGCCATGCACGCGCCACTTCGCCTCCATGTCACCGCCGACCTCGCCGAGGGTGCGGAGATCGCCGCCACCCCCGGCCAGGCGCATTACCTCGGCGCCGTGATGCGCCGCACCGCCGGGGACTCGCTGCTGCTGTTCAACGGGCGCGACGGCGAATGGGCTGGCAGCATCACCGCGATCCGCAAGGACAAGGCGCAGTTCGGCGTGGAGCGGCAGACCCGGCCGCAATCGATGGAGCCGGATATCTGGCTGCTCTTCGCGCCCCTCAAGCGCGACGCGACCGACCTCGTGGCCCAAAAGGCGACCGAGCTTGGTGCCGCCGCCCTGCTGCCGGTATTCACCGAGCGGACCAATGCCGGGCGGGTCAACCTCGAGCGCCTCGCCGCGATCGCCGCCGAGGCGGCCGAGCAATGCGAGCGGCTGAGTGTGCCCGTCGTCCATCCCCCCCGCCATTTGACCGAGGTGCTCGCGGATTGGCCCGCCGGGCGCCGTTTGGTGGTGGCGGCCGAGCGAAGCGATTCGCCGCCGATCCGTGCCGCGGCGGGGCCGGTTGCCCTGCTGATCGGCCCGGAAGGCGGTTTCACGCCGCTGGAGCTTGACCTTTTGGCCCGGCATGCCTTTGTACACCCGGCTTCCCTCGGCCCGCGCATCCTGCGAGCCGACACGGCTGCCATCGTCGGGCTGGCTCTTCTGCAAGCGACTTCCGGCGGCTAAGACTGCACCCAACCGCGCCGCCGCGCCTGAAGGAACGTTCAACGATGTCCAATCCCGGGGATGTAGATCAGACACCGATCACCTCGATGCGCCAGTTGGCTGAATATATCGCCGTCGGCTGCAAGCCGGCCGAGCGGTTCACCATCGGCACCGAGCATGAGAAATTCGGCTTCTCCACCACTGATTTCCGTTCGCCGCCCTACGAGCCCGGCGGCATCCGCGCCATCCTCGAGGGGATTGGCGCCACGGGCTGGGAGCCGATTCTCGATCGCGGCAACCCGATCGGCCTCAAGCGCGGCTTCGCCTCGGTCTCGCTCGAGCCGGCTGGCCAACTCGAACTCTCCGGCGGCCTGATGCCGACGCTGCATGACACGCTGTCGGAGATCGAGGACCACTACGCCGAGGTCCGCGCGGTGGCCGCCCCGCTCGGCCTCGGCTTCTCGGCGCTGGGTTTCCACCCCATCAACACGCGCGAGCAGATGCCGTGGATGCCCAAAGGCCGCTACGCCATCATGAAGCGCTACATGCCGCTGGTCGGTACCCGCGGGCTCGACATGATGACGCGCACCTGTACCGTGCAGGTCAACCTCGACTACAGCAGCGAAGCCGACATGGTGAAGAAGCTGCGCGTCTCGCTCGCCCTGCAACCGCTGGCCACCGCGCTGTTCGCCAATTCGCCATTCTACGAGGGCAAGCCGAACGGCCTGATGTCCAACCGCGCCTTCGCCTGGACCGACACCGATAATGCCCGCTCCGGCATCCCCTCGGTGTTCTTCGAGGACGGGTTCGGCTTCGAGCGCTATGCGCAGTGGCTGGTCGACGACCTGCCGATGTATTTCGTCTACCGCGACGGCTATATCGACGTCGCCGGCCGCTCCTTCCGCGACTTCCTTGACGGCAAGCTCGGCAATACCGAAGCCGGCGAGGCCACGATGGGCGATTTCGCCGACCACATGACCACCGCCTTCACCGATGTCCGCCTCAAGCGCTTCCTCGAGATGCGCGGCGCCGACGCCGGCACCACTGCGATGATGGTCGCGCAATCCGCCCTCTGGGTCGGCCTGCTCTATGACGACGCGGCGCTGGAAGCCGCCGCCGCCCTGGTCCGCCGGCATGATTGGCGGGAGTTCGTGGCGCTGCGCGCCCTGGTGCCGACGACGGGCATGGCGACCCCGTTCCAATCCGGCACGCTGCGCGACCTCGGGCGCGAGGTGGTGGCGATCGCGCGGGACGGGCTGGCCGCCCGGGCGCGGCGCAACGGGGCGGGCGAGGACGAGACAAAGTATCTCGATCCGCTTCAAGAGATCGTGAACGGCGGACCAACACAGGCGGAGCATTGGCTGTCACGATTTAACGGCGACTGGCACGGCGATATCACACGGATCTTCGCTGAATCGGCTATTTGACGCCTCGATCACTGCCAGCGCACCGGATTTTTGCGTTAGGACGGGTGAGAATGGCTGGATAGACCCGGTTTCTACACGGAAGGGTTGCCGATGGCCTTGCGCACACAACCGCTTCCGGCGATGAATCAGGGTATGTCGCTTAATCCGCCGCCGCCGCGCCCCCCCGGTAGTTCAGCCATGCCCCATGGATCCGACCCGGTGCTCGTCCGCCTCCGGCTCATCGGCCAGATGGAAGCCTGGACGCTGACCTCCGAGAGCGTGCTGCCGACCGGGCGCAAAACCCGCGCACTGCTCGCCATCCTCGCGCTCTCCCTGCCGCGCTCGGTGCTGCGGGGGCGGCTGGCTGAGATGCTGTGGAGCCGGCGGCCGGAGGAGCAGGCGCGCGCCTCGCTGCGCCAGGAGATCCATCGCCTGCTCGAAGCGCTGGAACCGGTGGGCGGGCAGATCCTGGCGATCAGCCGCGATCACCTCAGCCTGCGGCCCGGCACGGTGTGGGTGGATGTCGAGGAGGTGCTGCGCGCCTCCACCGCCAAGCCTGCCGCCCTCTCACTGCTCGATGGCGAGCTGCTGGAAGATCTCGACGGGGTTGACCCGAGCTTTGACGCCTGGCTGGCCGGCGAGCGCGAGCGGTTGCGTGACCGGGCCCGCGGGCTTGCCGAGAACCTGCTCAACGAGAAGACCGAGCCGACCGACGTGATCCCGGCCGCCCAGCAGCTCCTCGGCATCGATCGCACCCATGAGGGGGCCTGGCGCGCGCTGATGAAGGCCTATGCCGCCCGCGGCGAGCGCGGCATGGCGATCCAGGCCTATGAGCGCTGCCGAGCCGTGCTGGCGGATCAGCTCGACGCGCAACCTTCGGAGGAGACGCAGCGCCTCCTCAATGAAATCCGCTCCGCCGGCCCGCCGGTGACGCCGCTGCGCCCGGAACCCCGGCCGGAGCCGCGGCCCGAGCCGCGAAGCGAGGTCCGCAGCCCCCGTAACGAGCCCCGGGAATTCCGCAACGAGGCCCGCACCAACCTGCCGCGCGGCGGCGCCCGGGTGGGCGTGATGCCGCTGCAGATGGTCAATACCACCGAGGAAGAGGCGCATCTCTCCACCGGGCTGGCCGACGAAATCACCTCGGCGCTGGCGCGCTTTCGCTGGATGTTCGTGGTCTCCTCCAGCTCGCTCGCCCGCTTCGCCGCCGGCTCGCGCGACGAGACGGCGATCCGCCGCAACTTCAATATCGACTTCCTGCTCGACGGCACCATCCAGCGCACCGGCGCCCGCCTGCGCATCGGGCTGCGCCTGCTGGATCTCAGAGCCGGCAACCAGATGGTCTGGGCGCGGCGCTTTGACCGCGACAGCAATGACCTGCTGACCCTGCAGGACGACATCGCCGCCGAGGTGGTGGCGCAGATCGACCCCGAGATCCTGCTCATCGAGGCCCAGCGCGTCAGCTCCCGCCCATCGCAGGACCCCTCGGCCTATGATCTGGTGCTGCGCGCCATCCCACTGATCACCCGGCTGGAACGGCCGCTGTTCATGCAAGCCGGGGACCTGCTGCGCCAGGCCGTGGGGCAGGAGCCGGAATACGCGGCCTCCCATGCCTGGTTCGCCTTCTGGCACATGTTCCTGGTCGGCCAAGGCTGGTCGGACGCGCCGGCCGAAGCGATGGCCGAGGCCGGCCGCCTTGCCGAGCGCGCCATCATGCTCGACCCGCAGGACGCGAAAGCGCTCACCATCGCCGGCCATGTCCGCGCCTTCCTGCATCACCGCATGCGCGAGGCCCTGACGCTGCATGATCGGGCGCTCACCCTGAACCCCAACCTCTCGATGGCCTGGGCCTTCTCGGCGATGACCTTCACCTACCTTGGTGATTTCGCCGAGGCGGAGAAACGCATCAACCGCTACAAGCGCCTCTCGCCGCTCGACCCGCATGCCTTCTTCTATGACGGCATCATGATCTACATCGCGCTGCTGCGGCACGACTACGAGCAGGCAGCGACCGTAGGGCGGATGGTGACCGAGATGAACCTCTCTTTCAGCTCCACCCAGAAGCCCTATCTCGCCGCCCTCGGCCATCTCGGCCGCAAGGACGAGTGCACGCCGGTGCTGAAGCGGCTGATGGAAATCCAGCCTGAGTTCTCGATCGAGTCGTTCTCGGCCACCAGCCCCTTCGAGCGCAAGGAAGACCTGGAATGCGTCGTCGCCGGGCTGCGTGCCGCCGGCGTGCCGGAGACCGCGCGGGGGTAAATCAGTTGCGCGTGGCGATGCCTACGCCGGCGAGCACGATCAGGCTCGCGGCAATCACCGTCGTGGTGATCGGCTCGCCGAGCAGCAGCCGTGCCAGCAACAGGCCCGAGACCGGCTGGAGGAATTGCAGCACGCCGATGCGCGCGATGCCGCCCTGACCGAGCGCCCAGTACCAGATGACGTAGCCGAGCATCGACACCCCCAGCGCGAGGTAGGTGACACCCGCCCAGGCGGCGGTTGAGATCGTGCCCCAGGCGATGCCATCGAACATCCAGGGCGTGAAGGGCAAGAAAATCAGCGTCGCCAGCGCGATCCCCCAATACGTGGTGCCCTGGGAGGGATAGCCGGCCTGTGACAGCCGCGCTCCCGTCACATAGCCGGTGGAGGCGATGGCAGCCGAGGCAACGCAGATCGCATCGCCCAGCAGGCTCGCCTCGCCGCCCGGCGCGGCGCGGCTGAAGATCAGCAGCGCCTCGCCGGCGATCGCGATCGTGCAGCCGATCCACCACATCCGGCCGGGCCAGCGGCGGTCCGTCAGATTGGCGATGGCGCCGGTGAATACCGGGAGCATGGCGAGGATCATGCCGGCATGGATCGCCGAGGTGCGGGACACGCCGTAGCTGAAGATTACGGGAAAACCGATGAAGCCGCAGAAGGCACACAGCGCCATCAGCCCCATTTCGCGCGCATTGCGCGGCAGCGGCACGCGGAACAGCAGCGCGAGCAACACCCCCACCGGCGCCGCGATTGCCGCGCGCAGGGCGGACATCGGCAGTGGCGGCAACTCCGTCACCGCCACCTTGGTGCCGACCGGCGAGCCACCCCAAAACAGCACCGCGAACAGGGCCGCGGCCAGCACGATCGGTCGCATCAGGCCGCCTTCGCCCGCAGTAGCGCCAGCGCCCGCCCGTCCAGCACCATGAGCCCGAACGCCACCAACACCATGCCGCCCAGCTGCTGCGGCTCCAGCCGTTCGCCGAGGATGCCGATGCCGAGCAGGATGGCGGTGATCGGGCTCAGGAACGTCACCAGCACCACGTTGGTGGCGCCGGCGGTGGCGAGGATGCGGTAGAAAATCGAATAAGCGAGTGCTCCGGTCAGCAGCCCCATCGCGAGGATCGCGCCAATCGCCGCCCAGGAGGGCGCCGGCAGCGCCCATGGCCGGTCAACGAGCAAAGCGAGCGGTATCAGCATGATCGCGGAGGTGCTGAGCTGGCCGGCCGCGGTGGTCATCGCATGCAGCCCGAGCGGGGCGAAGCGGCGGCCATAGATGCCGGCATAGGCATAGCCGAGCGAGGCGCCAAGGCAGGCGAGCGCGCCGAGAATGCCGGAAGCCGAGAAGCTGAAGGTGCCGCCGCCCAGCATCACCGCGAGCCCGGCAAATCCGATCAGCACGCCGGCGGCATGCCGCGGCGTCATCCGCTCATCCGCCGTCAGCCAATGGGCCAGCAGCACGGTGAACAGCGGCGAGGTGGCGATCAGTACCGAGGCAAGGCCAGTTGCCACGAAGGGGCTGGCGAAGGCGATCAGGATGAACGGCCCAGCATCGTTGAAGACGCCCATCAGCACGAACTGCCCCCAGGTCCGCCGCCCCCGCGGCAGGTGCGCACCGGCCTGGCGCATGGCCAGCAGAAGAGCAACGGCCGCCAGCGCCACCTTGGCGGCAGCGATAGTGAAGGGCGGCAATTCCCGCGTGGCGAAGGAGAGAAAGAGGAATGTACTGCCCCAGAGAACGGACAGCGCGAGCAGCAGCGCCCATTCGAGCGCCGTCATCGTGCGGTTCATGCCGTTCCTCCCCTGGGGCAGCCTTGATCAGCGCGTCAGATCTTGCCCTGCACGCCGTCCACGAACCAGTTCATCTCGCCGATTTCCTTGTCGGTCATGGCATGGCCGGCGGCCACCTTGGGCTTGCCATCCTGGCCGCTGAGCGGCCCGGCGAAGGGCTTCAGCGTGCCGGCGCCGATGGCGGCGAGCTTGGCATCCACCTCCTTGCGCACCGCATCCGGCACCGCGGCACCGTAGGGGGCGAGCTTGGTCATCCCCTCCTTCACGCCGCCCCACAAGTCCCCGGACTTCCAGGTGCCGGCGATTACCGCCTTCACGCGGCCGACGTAGTAGTCATTCCAGTTATGGGTAACCGCGGTGAGGCAGGTCTTGGGGCCGTATTTCGACTGGTCGGAGTTGTAGGCGACCGTCAACACGCCCTTCTCCTCGCCGGCCTGGGCCACGGCGGTGCTGTCGGTGTGGTGGGTGAGGATGTCCGCACCACCGGCGATCAGCGTATCGGCGCCGGCGCGCTCCTTGCCCGGATCGAACCAGGACGACGTCCAGACCACCCGCACCTGCGCCTTGGGGTTCACCGAGCGCATGCCCAGCGTGAAGGCGTTGATGCCCTGCAGCACTTCGGGGATCGGGAAGGCCGCGACGTAACCGGCGATGCCGGACTTGCTCATCCGCCCGGCCAGCACGCCGGTGGCGTAGCGCCCCTCGTAGAAGCGCGCCGAATAGGTGGCGAGGTTGGCCGCCCGCTTGTAGCCGGTGGCGTGCTCGAACTTCAGCTTGGGGAACTGGCCGGCGACCTTAAGGGTCGGGTTCATGTAGCCGAAGGAGGTGGTGAAGATCAGGTCATTCCCGTCGGTGGCGAGCTTGCGGATAACGCGCTCGGCATCCGCCCCTTCCTCGACGTTCTCGACGAAGGAGGTCTTCACCGCGTTGCCCATCGCGGCATCGAGCGCGCGGCGGCCGAGCTCATGCTGGAAGGTCCAGCCGGCATCGCCGACGGGAGAGACATAGACGAAGGCGACCTTGAGCGGCCCGGCGGCGGCCGCGTCGCGGGCGGCGAGGGCCGCGGCGGCGGGGGCAAGCAGGAGGGAGCGGCGGGAGAGCATGGCGAGGGGTCCTTTCGGGCGGGATGGGTCAGACGGGATGGAAGGGTTTGCCGAGCGAGGCCGGCGCGTTCAACTTGAGGCGCAGCCTGTCGCGCGAAATCAGCACGAGCACAAGGATGGTGGCGAGATAAGGCAGCGTTGCCAGCAGATTCGGCGCCACCGGAATGCCCCAGGCATTGGCCTGGAAGCCGGCGATGGTGACGAAGCCGAACAGCAGCGCGCCGAGCGTGACGAAATGCGGCTTCCAGGTGGAGAACACCACCAGCGCGAGCGCGATCCAGCCGCGGCCGGCCACCATGTTCTCCGTCCACATCGGCGTATAGGCGAGGCTCAACGACACCCCGGCGAGCCCCGCCATCGCGCCGCCGAACAGGGTGGCGGCGAGGCGGATGCGGATCACCGCGTAGCCGAAGCTGTGCGCCACCTCGGCGCTCTCCCCCACCGCGCGCAGCACCAGCCCGGCGCGGCTGCGCGCGAGAAACCGCTGCACCGCGAAAGGCGCGGCCAGCGCAAGCCACACCAGCGGATCGAGCAGCAGGAGCTGCTGCATAAAAGGCGAGGCGGCCGCGAGGTTGGGGAAGATCACGGTGGCGAGGCCAGGGATCGGGTGGCTCTGGAACGGCGCGCCGAACAAAGCGGAGAAGCCGACGCCGAAAATCGTCAACGCCAGCCCGCTCGCCACCTGGTTGGCCCGCAGCCCCAGGGTGAGCGCGGCGAAAATACCGGCCATCGCCATCCCCGCCGCCATCGCCGCCAGCAGGCCAAGCCAGTGGCTGCCCGTGGTGATGGTCGCCGCGAAGCCGACCACGGCGCCGACCAGCATCATCCCCTCGACGCCGAGGTTCAGCACTCCGGCCCGCTCCGTCACCAACTCACCTGTCGCCGCCAGGATCAGCGGCGCCGCGGCCCTGAGCGTCGCCACTAGCAGCGCGACCAGCATGACCCCGTCATCCACGGCCGCTTCTCCCGCGGCCATGGGCGCGCCCTCCGAGGCGGATGCGGTAGTGCACCAGCACATCGGCTCCGAGCAGGAAGAGCAACAGCATGCCCTGGATCACCCCGGTGGCCGCCAGCGGCAATTGCTGGGTGATCTGCAACGCTTCGCCGCCGAGATAGAGCAAGGCCATTAGCAACGCCGCGAGCAGAATGCCCACCGGGCGAAGGCGGCCCAGGAAGGCCACGATGATGGCGGCGAAGCCGTAACCAGGCGAGATGCTCGGCAGCAATTGCCCGATCGGGCCCGCCACCTCGGATACCCCCGCGAGCCCGGCCAGCCCCCCACTCAGCAGCAGGCAGAACCACACCGCCGCCGTCTCGGAAAACCCGGCATAGCGCGCGGCCCCCGGTGCGAGGCCGACCACGCGGATGCGGTAGCCGATCAGCGTGCGCCCCAGCAGCAGCGCGCCGGCCGGCACTGCGAGCAGGGCGAACAGCGCCGCAATCGTCACTCGCCCGCCCTCGAACAGCAGCGGCAGCGTGGCGGCCGGCTCGAATTGGCGGGATTGCGGAAAGTTGAACCCCTCCGGGTCCTGCATCGGGCCACGCACCAGCCAACCCAGCAGCTGGATCGCGACATAGCTCAGCATCAGCGTCACCAGGATTTCGTGCGCGTTGAACCGGGTGCGCAGAAGCGCCGCGATCCCCGCCCAGGCCATGCCGCCCAGCACGCCGGCCAGCAGCACCAGCGGCAGCACGAACCAGGCGCCATCCGGCCCCAGCCACAGCGCCACCGCCCCGCCGGTGATCGCGCCCATGGTGAACTGCCCCTCGGCGCCGATGTTCCACACATTGGCCTGCACGCCGACCGCGATGCCAATGGCGCACAGCAACAACGGCGTCGCCTTCAGCGCCAATTCGCTCACCCCCGTCGCATCGGCCAGCGGCGCGATGAACAGCGTGTGCAGGCAGGCGATCGGGTCCTTGCCCATCACGGCGAACAGCAGCGCGGCGCCCAAAGCGGCCGCCACCACCGCCAGCACCGGGGCCAGCACCGCCATTAGCCGCGAAGCCGCCGCCCGCCGCTCAAGCCGCATGCGCCATGCCCCCCATCAGCAGGCCGATGCGCTCGATATCGGTCTCCGCCACCGCGGTGGCCGGCGATAAATGCCCGGCATGCAGCACGGAGATGCGGTCGCAAATCGCGAACAGCTCGTCGAGATCCTCCGAGACGATCAGCACGCCAACGCCGGAGGCCGCGAGATCGCGCAAAGCATCGTGGATGGCGAGCGCGGCGCCCACATCCACCCCCCAGGTCGGGTGCGAGGCGATCAGTACCTTCGGCGCATGGCCAACCTCACGGCCGATGATGAATTTCTGCATGTTGCCGCCGGAGAGCGAGGAGGCCGGCGCATCCGCCCCCGCCGCCACCACCCGGAAGGCGTCGATCACGCCGCTGGCGAACCGGCGCAACCCAGGAAAATTCACGAAACCGCCGCGCACCAGGCCGCCATCCGTGCCGGTCAGCAGCGCATTCTCGGTCAGCGACAGCTCCGCCACCGCGCCACGCCCGAGCCGCTCCTCCGGCACCGCCGCCAGGCCGAGCCGCCGCCGCGCCGCGGCACCGCGCCGCCCGCACGGCGTGCCGGCAACGAGTACCGCACCCTGGTCAGCCGCCAGCCGCTCGCCGGTCAGCGCCGCCAGCAGCTCTTTCTGGCCATTTCCCGCCACCCCCGCGATCCCCAGGATTTCGCCGCCCCGCACCTCCATATCGATCGCGCGCAAATCGGTGCCGAACGGATCATCGGCCGGCAGGCTCAGCCTCCGCGCCTCCAGCACCGCGGCGCCTGCCGGCGGGCGGGCGATCACCGCGGGGGCGGCAAGCGCGCGGCCGATCATCATTTCCGCCATCACCGCGGGCGCCGTTTCGCGTGGCACGCAGGTGCCCACCACGCGGCCGCCACGCAGCACAGTCGCGGTGTCGCACAGCGCCTGGATCTCCGGCAGCTTGTGGCTGATGTAGAGGATGCTGCACCCCTCGGCGGCGAGCCGGCGCAGCATGACGAACAGCCCCTCCACCTCCTGCGGCGTCAGCACCGAGGTCGGCTCGTCCATGATCAGCAGGCGCGGCGCCTGCAGCAGGCAGCGCAGGATCTCCACCCGCTGCCGCTCGCCGACGGAGAGGTGATGCACATGCCGCCCGGGATCGACCGCCAGCCCGTAGCGCGCCGCCACCTCGGCGATGCGCGCCGAAAGTGCGGCAATGCTCTCCTGGGTGGCGAGCCCGAGCGCGATGTTCTCCGCCACGGTCAACGTCTCGAACAGGGAGAAATGCTGGAACACCATGCCGATGCCGAGCGCGCGCGCCGCGTTGGGGTCGGCCACGCTGACCACTCTGCCCTCCCAGGCGATCGTCCCGGCATCGGGCTGCACCACGCCGTAGATGATTTTCACCAGCGTGGACTTGCCGGCCCCGTTCTCGCCGAGCAGGGCGTGAATTTCGCCGGGCATCACCCGCAGGTCGATACCCGCATTGGCCTGGGTCGTCCCGTAGCGCTTCGAGATGCCGCGCAGGTCGAGTCGGGGTAAGAGATCCATCTTCCGAAACTACCAGCGCCACTGCCCGGCGGAAACCGGCGTTGCTCTTGCCAAACGCCTTACCTCAAGGAAGATTACGCCAACCGTTCAAAGGGGAACATCCGTGGCACTATCCGTCATCGGCGCCGGCTTCGGCCGCACCGGAACCATGTCGTTGAAGCAGGCGCTGGAGCAGCTTGGCCTCGGCCGCTGCCATCACATGGAGGAGGTGATGGGCCACCCCGCCCAGGTGCCGCTCTGGGCGGACGCTGCGGCCGGCAAGCCCGACTGGAACCGTATCTTCGACGGCTATGGCTGCATGGTGGATTGGCCAGGCGCCCATTTCTGGCGCGAGCTCGCCGATTTCTACCCTGATGCGAAGGTGCTGCTCTCCGTGCGCCCGGAAGAGGCGTGGTGGAATAGCTATTCCGAGACCATCGCCACCGTGCTCGCCATGCGCGAGAAAATCCCGGTGCCGCATATCCGCGACATGATGGGGGTAGCGCAAACCCTCATCGCCGAGCGCACCTTCAAGGGCGCCACCGACAAGGTCTCCATCCTCTCCGCCTATCGCCGCCGCATCGAGGAGGTGAAGGCCGCCATCCCGCCCGAGCGACTGCTGGTGTTCAACGTGGCCGAGGGCTGGGAGCCGCTCTGCCGCTTCCTCGGCAAGCCGGTGCCAGAGACGCAATTCCCACGCGTCAACAGCGCCGAGGAGTTCAAGGCCCTGATGCGCAAGATGTCGGGCGGCTAGGCCGAGGCCGACCCGCCGACCACAAAATCGGCGACTTCGATCACAACGAGCGGCGTGGGCTTTTTTGCCACGTCGAATCTGGTAGAAAGGGGCATGTCCGAGCGCGCCCCCTCCCCTGACGCCCTGCTCCCCGCCCTGCGGCGGCTGCTGCAACCGCTGATCCGCCTGCTGATCCGCAGCGGCATCACCTTCCCCGTGCTGGAGGACCTGCTGCGCACCCTCTATGTCGAGGTCGCCCAGCAGGGGCTGCCGCCGAATGATCCCGGCCGCAGCGACAGCCGGATCAGCCTGCGCACTGGCGTGCACCGCAAGGAAATCCGCCGCCTCCGGCTAGAGCCCGAGGCGCCGGCCTTCGAGACCCCCGCGGTGGTCACCCGCAGCAGCCGGATCATCGCGGCCTGGCTCGGCGAAGCTGCATGGCGGGATGCCGATGGCACGCCGATGCCACTGCCGCGCCAGGGTGCGGTTCCGTCCTTCGAGGCGCTGGTCGCCTCGGTGACGGTGGATGTGCGGCCGCGCGCCGTGCTCGACGAATTCCTCAGCCAGGGCGTCGTGCGGCTGGATGGCGAGGACCGGGTGGTGCTGAACGAAGCCGCCTTCATCCCACCGCCGGGCCAGGAGGCACAAATCTACTATTTCGCGCGCAACCTGCATGACCATATCGCCGCCGCCGCCGCCAATATCGTCGCAGAAGGCCGCGCGCCGCATCTCGACCGCGCGGTGCATTACGACCGGCTGCCCCAAGAGGTCGCCGTCGCCTTCGAGGCCGAAGCCCGCGTGCGGGCCCAGGCCCTGTTGCAGGAGTTGAATGCGTTGGCGCTCGATCTGCTAAACCGTCACGAAGCGTCCCGAGCGCACCAGGCTGGCGTGACGCGGCGCGTCAATCTCGGCATCTACGTCTATACGGAGGACGACCCTCCCGCCGGGGAGGCCGCGCCATGAGGCGGATGACTTGGCTTGCCGCGCTGGCACTGCTGGCGGGCTGCATGGCCCCACCCGCGGAACTGCAGGCCGATCGTGGCATCGGCGGCACGGGTAGCCCGCCCGTATTGGCTGATCGCGGGATTGGCGGCACCGGGATCGACGGGGTGGACGTGCTCGGCGCCATCACTGGCTTCGGCAGCATCCTGATCGACGGAGTGGAGATTGCGATCCCGCCGGGAATCAGCGTCACCCAATTGCGGGTTGGCCAAGTCGTCGCCATCTCGGCGCGGCGCGACGGGGCAAGACTATTGGCCGAACGGATCGAGCCGCGACCTGTCGTGGTCGGCCCGGTCGAGACTCGCGCGGCAGATGGGCAGTTGCGTATCGCCGGGCAGGCAGTACTTAGCTCCAGCGCAGCGCCGCGGATTGGACAGTGGGTGGCGGTGTCCGGCTTCCGCCGTGCCGATGGCGTGATCGCCGCCACGCGGATCGACCCGGCGCCAAGCGGCGTCGCACGCATCACCGGGCTGGTGCGGCAAGGGCCGAACGGGCCGGTGATCGGCGGGACGCGTCTGCGTGGCGCCGTCGCGGCCGGTAACGTATTGGCGGTTGAAGGCCGCTACACCGACGGGATTCTGAGTGTGACTGACGCGCATGCCGAAGGGCTCACGCCGTTCGGGCGTGGCGACCGGCGGAGCCTGATACAGGCCTTCGTCGGCGACAGCAACGGTGGGCTTCAACTCGGCGAGGGCGGCATGGTGCGGCGCGTACCCGGCCTCGCCCCACCCGCAACACCGATCATCGCCGTGGTCGAGCTGCGGCCCGATGGCACCGGTGGTGCGATCGCCGTCAGCCTCGACCATGCAGGAGTGCGCGACGACTCCGCCGCTCGCGCGGCCCCAACCGTGGTTGCCCCAACAAGCGGCCTGACCGGCCCAGCTGGCACGGCCGCACCAGCCATAGCCGCCGGTATCGCACCCTCCGGGACGCCGGCCGGCGGGCACGGCGGTGGAAGCCCGGGCGGAACGGGGATTGGAGGGAGCGGGCCACCAGGCGTCGGCGGCGCCGGGGCCGGGTTGGGGGGCCAGGTCGGTGCAGGTGCGGGAAACGGCGCTGCCACCGGCCCCGGGCGCGGCGGTTAAGCGAGTTCGGTTGGAATTTTGTTTGACGTGGGTAAATTTCCCACATATCCAGGCGATGCCAATTTGCCTGGAGCACAGCCCATGCCGCACCCCAACCAATCCCGCAGTTTCTCGAACACCGGCACACTCAGCGCCGCGAACGCCGGCTCGATATCGATCGATCCGCCGGCCGCTGCCGGTTTCCCAGGCTTCCCGCCGCCCTTCGACAGCTTCGGCGCGACGGGCGTCACCAGGTTTCCGGATACCTTTGGCGGCACCGGCGCCACCGGCCCGTCCGGCGCGACAGGATTGCCGCCCCACCCCGGCGGCACCGGCGTGTTCGGCCCGTCAGGCGCGACAGGCCCGGTCGGCGCTACCGGCGCGCCTCCGCCACGGTTCGACCCGCATCGCGGCAACGGCTTCGGTTTCCATAATGATATCGACGCCAGCGGCACCCTCGCGGAAGGCAGCGGCACGCTGACTATCGGCAGCACCACCACAACGGTGACCACTCCCATCACCTTCGGCGACGGCGACTACAAACTGATCGACAACGAGGCCGGCGCGATCATCTTCGGCGGCAGCGGGAATGACAGCGTCACCGAGATCGCCGCAGGGGCCCAAATCACGCTCGGCAACGGCAACATGGTGGTCAATGCCCCCGGCGGAGGCTCCGTGGTGACGGTCGGCACCGGCGACATGGCGATTGCCCTGGGCGGCACCGGCAACACCATCACCGCCGGCCCAACGAATGGCGGCACCAGCGATATTTCCTTCATCCGCGCCGGGAGCGGCGGCGCCACCGTGGTCGCCGGAGACAGCACTTTCGTGATCTCCGCCGGCGGCGCCGATAACAGCATCACAGTCGGCACCGGCGACAACGCCATCCATCTCGGCGGCTGCGGTGACCACACGCTCGCCACGATCACCGCGAACAGCGTGACCCTCGGCAACGGCACCAACCACGTCTTCCTGCGCGGCTCCGGGGACACCGTGCATCACGGCAGGGGCACCGACACCATTGCCGCCCTTGGAGCCACCAACGAGACCTTCGTGATCAATGCGGCCGGGGGGAATGATACCATTCAGGGCTTCACCGCCAGCAATGGTGATGTGTTGGACCTTTCGCGGATCCTCGGCGGCCTCGCGGTTGCCGCCGATCTCTCTAACCTCTCGGACTTCGTCACGTCGGCCACCTCGGTCGACGCGATGAGCGCCGCCTGGACCGACACCGTGCTGACCATCACCGGGGGTAGTGGCACCGCGACCGTCACCCTCGCCAATACCGGCACTCTCACCCTCGCCGGGCTTATCGGCAGCCACAGCATCCTCGCCACCTGATCAAGCGTTACGCAGGGCGCCCCGGGGCCATCCCTGGGGCGCTCCCCGGAGACTTCATGCCAGGCGGGACCGCATGACCACAGCCATCTTCAATAGCCTCGGCTCCGCGATCTCCGGCGCCACCGGCGTCGACCTCATCGATCCCGCCGCCGCCTCCTTTACCGCGACCGTGACAGCGACGCTCCTCAGCGTGCAGATTGGTGTCTACCGCAATCCACTGGTCGCCAGCGCTGCCACCGGCTCGCTGAACGTCAGCCTGTATTCGGACATCGGCACCGCGCCCGGCACCACTATCGCGACGCTGCCCACCATCACCCATGCTGACCTGCCGACCGGCATCGACAGCACCGTCGATGTCACTGGTTTCACCGGCGTCACGCTCACAGCCGGCACTCGCTACTGGATCGAGTTGACCGACACTGGCTTGGGAGTGTGTTGGACCTATGCGCTCGACCAATCCGGCACTGGGGTAGCCGGCGAGTTCATCAACGATTCCTACGCCTCGCTGTCCGACAGCACGGCCGGCGCCCTGCGCATGGAGGTGGACATTGCCTGTTTCGCCGCCGGGACGCGCATCGCGACAGCGTCAGGCGAGACCGCTGTAGAGCACCTGCGGCCAGGGAAGATGGTGCGCACCCAATCCGGCCGCTTGGCGCCAATTCGCTGGATCGGCCACCGGAGGATCGACTGTCGGCGCCACCCCAAACCCGACAGCGTGCGGCCGATTGCGATCGCCCCTGGCGCATTCGGGCCAGGTCGGCCCGCCCGGCCCCTGCTGCTCTCGCCCGACCACGCCGTGTTTGTCGACGATCGCCTGGTGCCGATCCGCCACCTCGTCAACGGCGCAACCATTACGCCGTGCTCCGCAGCGCGGGTCACCTACTACCATGTCGAACTCGATCAGCACGACATCATGCTCGCCGCCGGTCTCCCGGTGGAATCCTATCTCGATACCGGCAATCGCCACGCCTTCGCCAATGCGCCGAGCGTGACGGTCCTGCACCCTGAACTCGGCGCCGGCACGCAGAGCCGCCTGGCTCGTGCGATCTGGGCAGCACGCGGCTGCGCTCCGTTGCTGGAGGGGGGGCTCGCACTCACCGTGCTACGGCGGCGCCTGCATACGCAGGCGATCGAGCTTGGCCACCGTCTGGATGCCGGCGCACCGCCGTACCTGCTCGCCGCAGGACGCGTGGTGGCCGCGCAACGCCTCGGCGGCGGGGTGCACCGCTTCACCCTGCCGAGGGGTTGCCGCACCATCACCCTGGTCTCGACTTCAGCCATTCCCGCGGAGACCGACCCCACTGCGAGCGACCGCCGCCGCCTTGGCCTCATGGTTGCCGCGATCGTGCTGCGCGGGCCGAGTTATCGCCGCGATCTCGTCCTCAGCGCGACCGGGCCGGGGTTCCACCCCTTAGAGGAGCGGAACGGCCGGCATTGGCGATGGACCGATGGTGCCGCCCTATTGGATCTCCCCGAGGATACCCCGGCCAATGCCATGCTCGACCTGTCGGTCATCGCTTGCCAGCACGCGTGGAGTTTCGGCGGTCTGGAATCGGGGATGCCCCAAAGCGGCATCCCCTCCGATCCGCATCTCTTCTAACCCCGAAGATCGAGCGCAGTTCGCCTGTTTCTGGCCACACCGTCCTGCACTAGCGCCCGCCGCCGATCGGCACCAGCGCGCCGGTAACGTAGGACGCCTCGTCGGACAGCAGCCACAGGATCACCTTTGCCACCTCATCCGCCGAGCCGACGCGGCCGAGCGGGATCACCGGGATGGCCCGCGTGGTCCGCCCGGCATCCCCGGCCTTAGCGTGGATCTCGGTGTCGATCATCCCCGGATTCACCGCGTTCACCCGAATGCCGCGGCCGCCCAACTCGCGCGAGGCGCCGATCGTGAAGCTGTCGATCGCCCCCTTCGTCGCCGCGTAGTGCACGAATTCATTGGCTCCGCCGATCTCCGAGGCGCGGGAGGAGACGTTGACGATCGCGCCACCTGCACCGCCCCGATCGGTCGCCATGCGCTTCACCGCCTCGCGCAGCGCAATGAAGCAGCCGGTGACGTTGAGCTGCATCAGCCCGTCCAGCATCGCGCTGTCCACCGCGTCAAGCTTGCGGATCGGCCCGGTGGAGCCGGCATTATTCACCAGCGCGGTGACCGGCCCGTA
This sequence comes from uncultured Rhodospirillales bacterium, assembly GCA_903865895.1. GTDB lineage: Bacteria > Pseudomonadota > Alphaproteobacteria > Acetobacterales > Acetobacteraceae > CAIYPH01. Next base: position 66,065 of record CAIPLM010000079.1, read on the forward strand.
GGCGCGGTCGCATCGGCCTGCACCGCCATCGCGGTACCCCCGGCCGCCTCGATATCGGCGACCACCTTCGCCGCATATTCGGCGCCGCTACGGTAGGAAATCGCCACCTTGTAGCCGCGGGCGGCGGCCATGCGCGCGGTGGCGGCGCCGATGCCCTGGCTGCCCCCGGTAATGATCATCACCCCCGCCATCGCCTCCTCCTCCATGCGTCCGCCCGGAGTATAGCGGATCGCCCTATTCGCGAAACGCGATGGCGGCCCCGAATCCGGCGGCGGGGGGCGCTACCAGGCAATCGCCATGGCGTTCGGTGGCGATACCATCCAGCGCGGCCTCCACCTGCGCCAGCGATGTGGTGCGCAGCACCAACACTGCCATCGCCTCCGCCCGCCCGTCCCCCGGCACGGCGGCGGCGCCGAAGCGGCTTGCGCACCCCGCCGGCGTCATCACGTCAACGTCGATGAGCCCTACCAGCAGGCGAACGCCATGCGGGATGGCGCGCACAGCCTGCGCCCCGAACAGTCGGCGGAACAGCGCGCCGAGCCGGGCGGGCTCGGCCGCGGTGAACACCATCGCGGCGACACCGATCGCGCCATTGGCGTGCTGCCGCCACTCATCCCGCCACACGAGCTCGCGGTTGAAATGCTGGCAGAAATAGAGCCGCCCCGCCGGCGTGGTGTCATTCGGCAGCCGCACGGTGCGGAACGCCGCATCGCGCGGGCCGGTCGCGAGTTCCACCGGCCGGGTGAAGGACTGCGCCGGCAGCACCGGCACCCCTGCGGCGGCGATCGCGGCATGGGTCGCATCGGCATCCTCGCTGCCCCAAACCAGCCCGTTCAGTCCGAGCGGCCAATCCAGCAAATCCTGCCGCCCGCCGCCAGTGGCGGGCAGGCCGATCAGCTCCAGATAGTCGGTGCCGAAAATCGCGAGGTGGTTCACCGAGCCGAGCGAGTGATAGCCGCGCGGGGTGAGGGTGAAGCCAAGCCGCCGATAGGCCTCCGCCGCCTCATCCATCCGCCGATGGGTGTTGACGACAACATGGTCGATTGTGGGGGTGAGGTATCGCATCGCGCACTCCTGGGCTGGGTGCGCAGGATGGGACCAGCGCCCGGCAAAACGCAAAACCCCCCGGGATCGCTCCCGGGGGGTTCTGACCAGTCAAATCGTCGGAGGATCAGTCGCGACGCGCGGCGCGGAAGCGGCGCAGCGCGCCGAGGCCGGCGAGGCCGCCACCGAGCAGCAGCATCGACGCCGGCTCAGGGACGCCCTGACCACCGCCGCCAGCCGTCGTTGTCAGGCCGAGCAGGTTCTGATGCCCGGACAGCGTGTAGTTCGACACATCCTGGGTGGAGCTCGTGGTCCAGCCGAGGGTGCAATTTTGCCCACCGATCGTGCCACCGAACACGCAGGAGAGCATGTAGTTGGCGTCGCTGATCACCGTGGAGTCCGATCCGATGATCGAGAACTTCTGGGCGCCGCCGACAGCATTGTTCACCGCGAGACCAGAACCGTTGTAAACGATGGCCCACACTGCAACCTGCAACGCCGCCGAGACCTGCCCGTTGGTCCCGGTGATTGATCCGGTCGAGTGGCTGGCGATCTTGGGCTGGCCATTCACCAGCAGAGTCTCCAGGGCATTCACAGTCGTGGTAGTCAGCGTCGTCGCATAGGAGGAGAGCTGCGCCCCGTTGCCGGCCACGCCAACCGAATAGGTGTTGGTGCCGGTGGCGAGATACTGGAACAGCTCATCGCAAAAGAAGTAAGTCGGCGTCGGACTGCCATTCAGATAGCCAGCGAACCCGCCGGCATTCACCGACGAGCCGCTCATATTGGCCGCTCCGGCGATGCTGGTGGACACGTAGACGTTTGTCGAACCATCCAGGAAGACCGACCCGCTATTGATGTTGATCGTATCGGCGGAAGCACCGGCGAGCGGCGCGGCGACGGCCAAGGCGGCGGCGGCGAGTAGCGGCAGGAACCTGCGGGTCATGTGTCTTCCCCTCTTGACTGGCCGAACGCCACGGACGTCTCCCGCAACGCTCAAACCAAAGCAAACTAAAACTGCATCCATCAATGCAAGCCCCGTGCCGAAGATGGATGTGCAGCCGATTCAATATCTTGGCCGCGCTGCGTCGCTCCGGCATGGGAGACCTGTAAAGTATGCCGACAATCCTGACAAAACCTGACCGAACCCCCATCGCCGCCGCCACCCACCGCCCGCGGCGAGTCAGAGCGCTTCCGGCGACATCGCAGCAACCCAGGCCTCATGTCCGGGCGCGTAGCGGTTATTGGTCTGCTCCGGGTTCCGGTTCACCATGGCGCGGGCGAACATCGGGTGGCGCATGCTGCGCACCTCATGCTCGATCACCGCGAGATCGGCGCCGGTCGCCGGGTCTATGATCCGCTCGAAGCGATATTGCGCAGCGTTGCTTTCCTCGGTGATCAGGCCGAGCGCCTGGAGCCGGCGGTGCGGGCCGGAAAAATCGGCGATGGCGATCTGGATGTGGTGCCCGTCAAACGCCGGCAGCGCGTTCGCGGTCTCTCGGAACATCAGCGCCTCGCCCAGCCCGACCGGGATGCGCGCGAAACGGCCCTGCGCATCGCTGCCGGAGATGCCGGGGTTGGCGAAGACCTCCGCGTAGAAGCGCGCGATGCCCTCCACCGTGCCGGGCGCCACGTCGATCTCCACATAGGGCATCCCAAGCGTGATCCGGCCAAAGCGGGCCGCATCCGGCGCGTGGCAACGCATCCGGTTGCCCCAGGGGCAGGTGACCTCGACGGTATTGCCCTGCCGCGCGTAGGTGAAGCGCGTGCCCGCGAGCCGCGGCGCCACCGCGTCCAGCCGCGCCATCAGCGCGTCGAGGTCGGGGAATACCAGCCCGGTGGTGCCGCGCAGCACCTGGGCGGGCCCGACCGGCAAGTGGAACTGGCAATTCGCCGCATTGACCCACATATTGTCGACGCCGACCACGAGGTAGGGGTCCCGCGTCAGCCCGAGCCCCATAATATAGAAGATAGTCGCCAGCCGCTGATCCGGCACCCGTACGTTGACGTGGCCGAATTCGACGATATTGCCGATATCCTGGGTGGTCCGGTCAAAAACCGGGCGGGCAGGCTGCATCTCGTTCATGGTGTTTCCCCTCGCTGGCGATATTGCCGCAGCATATCGCGAAGGGGAGCCGCCGGCTATTCCTCGGGTTCGGTGGTGAACAGCAGCGGGAAGCCGCGTTCGCGCGCCATATCGGTCGCCCGCGTCGCCTTGGTCTCGGCCACGTCGCGCGGGAAGACGGCGACGACGCACACGCCGCGCTCATGCGCTGTCATCATCACCCGGCTTGCCTGGCTCTCATTCATGCGGAACTCCGCCTTCAGAACCATCACCACGAATTCGCGCGGCGTGTAATCGTCATTCACCAGGATCACCTTGTGCAGCGGCGGGCGCTGCACCTTGGTGATCGTCGCCGTGCCCGTCGTCGGATTGGTCTGCGACATCTGGGTCAACTCCCCGTCCAGACCGGCGCGCGGCGGGCGAGAAAGGCGTCGATCCCCTCTGCCGCGTCATTGGTCATCATGTTGCGGGTCATCACCGCGCCGGCATAGGCATAGGCGTCATCGAGGTCCATCTCGGCCTGGCGGTAGAATGCCTCCTTGCCGATCGCCAGCGTCAGCGGACTTTTCGCGGCAATCGTCCCGGCCAGCCCCAGCACCGCTTCATCCAGCGCCTCCTCCGGCACCACGCGATTGATCAGCCCGATGGCGCGCGCATGCGCGGCATCCGCCATCTCGCCGGTCAACAGCATCTCCATCGCCGCCTTGCGCCCGACCGCGCGGCTGAGCGCGACCATCGGCGTCGAGCAGAACAGGCCGATATTCACGCCGGGCGTGGCAAAGCGCGCGCTCTCCGCGGCCACCGCGAGATCGCAGCTCGCCACCAGCTGGCAGCCGGCGGCGGTGGCCACGCCATGCACGCGGGCGATCACCGGTTTGCGCAGCCGCACGATGCGCGTCATCAGCGCCGAGCAGCGGGTGAACAGCGCCCGCATGGTCTCCTCGCGCCCATCCGCGCGCACCTCGCGCAGATCATGCCCGGCGCAGAAGGCGGGCCCGGCGCCGGCGATCACCACCACGCGCACCGCGTCATCCGCCTCCGCCGCCTGCAACGCGTCATCCAGCGCCGCCATCAGCGCGAAGGACAGCGCATTGCGCGCGGCCGGCCGGTTGAGCGTGAGCCAGGCGACGCCCTCGGCGGGCCGCTCGCGCAGCAGGATCGGCGTGAACTCCCCGCTCATTATGGCGCCGGGTTCTTGGCCAGCCAGGCGCGCATGAAGGCGATCTCTTTCTCCTGCGCGGCGATGACCTCCTTGGCGAGCTTCTTGAGCTCCGAATCCTTGCCGAAGGTCATCTCGATGCGCGCCATGTCGATAGCGCCCTGATGATGCGGGATCATGCCGGCGACGAAGTCGCGATCCGGGTTCCCGCTATAGGTGATCATCATGTCCTTATGCATCTTCGCCGCCGCGACCCGATAGGCTGCCGTCGCCGCGCTGCTGGTTCCCGCGGCCGGCGCGTGCTGTGAATGCGTGTCCGCCGCGGGTGGCGGCGGAGGTGGCGTTTGCGCGATTGACGCCGAACCAGCCAGGGCAAGCCCCGCCAGCAAAGCCAGCCCGCCGAGCATCCTCATGCCGCGCGCCGTTCCGGGGTGAACCCGGCGTCCCGCATTGCCTCGGCGAGCACCTCGGGGGAGGCCTCGCCAGTGATCTCGACCACCTTGGTGGCGAGATCGGCACGCACCACGGCGTCCGGCGCCGCTCCCTTCACCGCGTTGGTGATCGCGCGCACGCATCCGTCGCACGTCATGTCGGAGACGATGAAGCTGGTCATGGCATATCCTTTCCGGTCCGCCGGTAACGCGTAATTTAGGCGCCCCACCCCGGGCTCACAAGCCGGGCGCCCTGCATCAGAAGGGCAGCAGGATATCCATCACCTGCTGGCCCCAGCGCGGCGTCTGCACGTCGGTCAGCTGGCCGCGGCCGCCATAGGCGATGCGCGCCTCCGCCATCCGGTCATGCAGCACCGTGTTGTCGCTGGCGATATCCTGCGGGCGGATGACGCCGCTCACCTGCAAATCCCGCAACTCACTGCCCACCCGCACCTCCTGCCGGGCCGCGACGACGAGGTTGCCGTTGGGCAGCACCTGGGTGATGACGCCTGCGAGGCGCAACTGCACCGTCTCGTTGCGCGCCGTCTCGGCGGTGCCCTTGTTGCTGGTGCCGCCATTGCCGCTGAGCAGGCTGGCAGCCGAGGAGCCGGCCAGCATATGCGGCACCGCCGCCTCCAGCCCGAAGAAATTCGGCAGCCCGAAATTCTGCGTCCCCGCGCGCGTCGCAGTCGTGTTGTTCTTGAGGTCGGCACTATCGGCGATACGCACCAGCACGGTGACGAGATCGCCGACATTGGCGGCCCGCTGATCCTTGAAGAAGGCGCGGCTGCCATTGCGCCACAGCGCCTGGGCCTGCGGCTCGAAGCGCTGCGGCGAGGGCATCGGCATGGTGAGCGGCCGGTACGAGGCCTCTTTTGTTGGGTCCGAGGCCGGCGTCATCGCCGGCGGCCGGCCGACCTCGGAGAGGCGCTGCAAATTGCCGCAGCCAGCGAGCAGCGCGGGCAGGAACAGGAGAAGACGGGCGTTCATGGTGTGCTCCAATTCGGCAATGCGGCTTGCGCGAGGCGCCCGCCAGGCGGCACCAGCGGCTGGGTGCCCGGCAGCACGCGCACCTCGTCCGGCCCGGTGATCTCGCCCTCGACGACGGCGCGCGAGACGGTGTTGAGAATGCGGATATGCTCGCCGAGCGCGCCGGCCTCGAGCGCCAGACCCGAGGCGGTGAGCGCCAGCCCCGCCGCGCGCAGCCGCAGCGTCACGCGCGCCCCCTTTTGCACGGCGGCGGTGCGGCCGAGGTCGCCGAGCGGCACCGGCTGGCCGGGTGCGAGCTGGCGCCGCAGCGTCTGCCCCACCGCCTCGGCGGCGACGCGCGCCACCCCCGAGCGCGCGATCGCGGCGCGCATGCGGGTCATCCGCAAATCATCGTCCTGCAGAACGCTGCCCGGCGCGAGGCGCCGCGTGGCCACCGGCAGCGGCACCATCTCCTGCGCACTGCCGGAAATCCGCAGCCGCAGCATAGCCATGGCATCCCCGGTCAGCGCGAGCTGGGCGGTGAAGCGCCCGCTCCCGCCATCCCAGTCCAGCTGCTCCACCGCGATCTCCACCTCGCAGCCCGGCGGCACCATCGGGGCCTGAAAGGCGCCGAGGTCGATCTCCAGATCCTCCCCGGCACCGACGCCCGACAGCGCCGCGCGCATTGCCACCATCAGCTTCTCCCGCGGCATCACACGGCCCGGCCGATCGAGGATCACGCGGTCGGCCGCGCTGCCCCGCCAGTCCACGCCGAATTGCCGTGCGATGGCACGCAGCTGCGCGCCCTCCACCACGATGCGCGAACCCGGCGCCGGCGCCGGGCCGAGCACGCGCTGCCCGCCGGCGCCTAAATCGTCGAATAAATCCTCGAGCCGCACCACCGGCGCATCGAGCGTGACCATCGGCCGCAACGCCGCGGCATCGGCGGCGCCACTGGCGAACATGGCGGCCAGCATCGCCGCGATTTCCCTCGCACGCATGGCGGCTCCTAGCGCAGGTTGGTGAGGGTGGAGAGCATCTGATCCGAGGTGGTGATCACCCGGCTATTCATCTCGTAGGCGCGCTGGGCGGTGATGAGGTTGGTGATCTCACTCACCACATTGGTGTTCGAGCTTTCGACGAAGCCTTGCAGCACCGAGCCAAAACCGGGTGAGGCGGGCGCCCCGGTCACCGGATTGCCGCTGGCCGCGGTTTGCAGGAACAAATTGTCGCCCTGCGCGTCGAGCCCGGCCTCGTTGGGGAAGGTGGCGAGCTGGATCTGCCCCAGCGTGGTCGGCGCTGTCTGCCCGTCGATGGTGATCTGCACCTGGCCGGTGCCATTGATGGTCACCGAGGTCGCATTGCTCGGGATGGTGACGCCGGGGCTCACCACATGCCCGTCGGCGGTGACGATCTCGCCGGCCGGCGAGAGCGAAAACGTGCCATCGCGGGTATAGGCGGTGTCGCCGGAGGGCAGCGTCACCTGGAAATACCCGTTGCCGCGCACCGCGAGGTCGAGGCTGTTATGGGTCTGCTGCAGATTGCCCTGCTCGTTGATGCGATAGATCGCCGCCGTCTTCACCCCGAGGCCGACCTGGGCGCCGGCCGGCACCACCGAGCCGCTGTCAGAGGAGTTGGAGCCGACGCGGCGCAGGTTCTGGTAGATCAGGTCCTGGAACTCCGCCCGCCGGCGCTTGTAGCCGGTGGTGGTCATGTTGGCGATGTTGTTGGAAATCACTTCGACGTTGGTTTGCTGGGCCTGCATCCCGGTGCCGGCGATGTCGAGTGCGCGCATGTCCTGCTCCCCCCGTTACGCGCGCGGCGGCAGGATCTTGTCGATCGCCGATTGCTGGCGGTCGGACTCGGTCTGGATGAACTGGCCGACGAACTGGTAGCCCCGCAGCTCGTTCATCATACGGGTCAACTCCATCACCGGCTGCACGTTGCTGTCCTCAATGGCGCCCTGCACCAGGTTGGGCTTGGCCATGGGTTCGGTGGGTTTGTCGGTGCTGAACAGCCGGTTTCCCTCGGCCTTCAACCCCATCGGATCGGTCGGCTTCACCACCGCGATGCGCGCGATGCGGCCATTCTCGCTGCTCAGCGTGCCATCGCCGGTGATGGTGAGGGTCACGTCGGTGGGCGAGAGCTGCACCGGGCGGCCCTGGGTATCGAGCAGCGCATTGCCATTGCCGTCCACCAGGCCGCCACCGGCCGACAGCTCGAAATGTCCGGCGCGGGTCAGCCGGGTGCCGGCCTTGGTTTGTACGGTGAAGAACCCGTCCTGGTCGCCGATCGCGATATCGAGCGGGTTGCCGGTATGGGTCAGCGGGCCGGCGCGGCGATCGCGGTAGGTGGCGCGGTCCTGGGTGTAGGTGATGGTCTCGCCGCCCGGCGGCTGTGAGCCGTGCGGCTGACGCACCAGCCAGTCCGCGAACACCATGCGCTCGGCCTGGAACCCCGGCGTCGCCGCATTGGCGATGTTGGAGGCAATGGTATCGAGCGCGCGCTCCTGCGCGGCGAGGCGGGACAGCGCGATGGTGGTGATGTTCTGCATGGCATCTCTCCGCTGCGCGCACCGCCGGCATCGCGGCGCACGCTCCATGCAACCCGTCAGCAACCCCCGTGCCATCTGCAAATCCGCGGAATTCCGCGCGCTCCATCGCATGACCGGCAGATTCTGCCGGGCAGGCGGCGGTGATGCCCGACATCTTCGCCCCACCGATTCAAGCTTTGTTAAGCCCACCCGCCGACACTCGCCCCGACATGAGCGGCCGCCCCGGCGGCGCGCGGATGACGACCACAGCGACGTTGAACGGGTGACAGGATGGCAAGTGCTGCGGCCAAGGCGACGGCTCCGCCCGCCGAAGGGGCGGAAGGAGGCAAGAAGCGGATCAGCAAGAAGCTGATCCTACTGGCCGCCCCCGTCGTGCTGCTGCCGCTGCTGCTCGGCGGCGCCTGGATGGCCGGGCTGTTCGATTCGCTGCTCGGCAAGGGCAAGCATACCGAGGCCGCCGCCGAGCCGGCCGCCGAGCACGCCGATCCACATGCCGCCAAGCCCGATGCCGGCCATGGTGCCTCCCCTGACGCCCATGGCGCCGCGCCAGCCCATGGTGCGCCCGCCCCGGCCGCCTCCGGCCACGGCGCCGCGCCGGCGGCCGCCAAGCCGCCGCCGGGCAGCCCGGTCTTCATCGAGATCCCTGAGCTAATCGCCAACCTCAACACCGGCAACAAGCGCGCCGTCTACGTGAAGGCCAAGGTCCGCATCGAGATCAAGCGCGCCGAGGATGAAGCCGCCCTACGCGCGGTCATGCCCCGGCTGCTCGACCTGTTCCAGACCTATCTGCGCGAGATGCGGCCGGAGGAACTGCGCGGCTCCATCGGTACCTACCGGCTGCGCGAGGAGCTGATGTCGCGCGCCAACATCGCCGCCGCCCCGGTGCGCATCCAGGACCTGCTGTTCGTGGAGCTCCTGGTGCAATGAGCGGCAGCCAGGAGAGCGGCGAGGGCACGCGCGAGCAGACCGAGGAGGAACTCGCCGCCGCCTGGGGCGCCGAGACCGAGGCCGAGCCCAGCGCCGCCGCCCCGCCCGCACGGGTGCTGAACCAAGCCGAGATCGATAGCCTGCTCGGCTTCGATGACGGCCCGTCGGACGGTGAGAACCGCACCGGCATGCAGCGCATCATCAGCTCCGGCCTGGTGTCCTACGAACGCCTGCCGATGCTGGAGATCGTGTTCGATCGGCTGGTGCGCATCATGTCGACCTCGCTGCGCAACTTCACCTCGGACAACGTCGAAGTCGGCATCGACAACATCCTGTCGCTGCGCTTCGGGGACTACCTCAACTCGATCCCGTTGCCCGCCATGCTCGCCGTCTTCAAGGCGGATGACTGGGACAATTACGGCTTGATGGTCGTCGACAGCGCGCTGATCTACTCCATCGTTGACGTGCTGCTCGGCGGGCGGCGCGGCACCGCCGCGATGCGCATCGAGGGACGGCCCTACACCACCATCGAGCGCACCCTGGTGGAGCGCCTGATCCACGTCGTGCTCTCCGATCTCTCGATCAGCTTCGACCCGCTTTGCCCCGTCACCTTCCGCTTCGAGCGGCTGGAGGTGAACCCCCGCTTCGCCACCATCAGCCGCCTCTCCAACGCCGCCGTGCTCGCCCGCCTGCGCATCGACATGGAGGATCGCGGCGGCCGTCTCGAACTCCTGCTGCCCTATGCCACGCTGGAGCCGGTGCGCGAGCTGCTGCTGCAGCAGTTCATGGGCGAGAAATTCGGCCGCGACTCGATCTGGGAAACCCATCTCGCCGAGGAGCTGTGGAACACCGAGATCGACCTCGACGTGGTGCTGGACGAGCAGACCTTCCGCCTCTCCGACATCACCTCCCTGGTCCCCGGCAGCCGCATCATCCTCAACACCCAGCTCGGCGCCACGGTGCAGCTGCGTTGCGGCAACGCGACCTTGTTCGAGGCCAAGATCGGCAAGCGCAAGAACAACATGGCGGTGCGCATTGAGCGCGAAGTGCCGCGCGGCAGCGCGGGGTCACGCTGATGAACGCGCATATGCCGATTGGGAGGCGTTGAATGGGCCATTGGCCGGATATCGCGCTGGCGCTGCTGCTGGCGCTCAACCTCGTCTTCGCCATCCGCTTGGAACGGCGGTTGCGCCATCTGCGCGCCATGCAGGCCGAAATGGCCGGCTTCGCGCCGCAAGCCGAGGCCGATCTGCGCGCGGCCCTGGCGTCGGTCCGCGCCCAGGTCGCCCGGATGGACGAGGCCCAATCCGCGCTCGATGCCGCCACCACCGCGGCCCAAGCCCTGCGGCGCGACCTGCGGCGCATCGAGCTGGAACGGCTGGATGACGTGCCGGTGCGCGACCTCCCCGCCCGTGACGTCGCGATGCGCGATGGGCCTCTCGCCCGCGGCATGGCCGCCTACGCGGCCCAGGCCGCCCAGCCCGATTCCTGGCCGGCACCCGAAGCGATGACACCTCCCGTGCACTCCGTCGTCCCGCTGCCCATCCGCAGCAAGGCCGAGCAGGCCCTGGCGGCGGCACTGCGGAGGCGACAGTGAGCAAGCGTGTCACTCCCGGCGTCTTGCCGATGGCGTGGCTGGTCCGCGCCACCATCGCCATGCTTGCCGTGCTTCTGGTGGTCCGCTCCATCGAGGTGGTGCGCGCCGAACTACCGGCAGCCAAGCCGGCTGAGACCAAGCCGGCGGATGCCAAGCCTGCTGAAACCAAGCCAGTCACCGCAAAACCCGCCGAGACCAAGCCGCTTGCCGCGGCCGAACCGCAAATCAGCCCGCAGGAACGCGCCCTCCTGCTCGACCTGCGCAAGCGCCGCGAGGAGCTGGATGCGCGCGAGCAGGGCATCGCCATGCAGCAGAACCTGCTCGCCGCCGCCGAGAAGCGGATCGGCGAACGGGCGGATGAGCTATCCGCCCTGCAACGCCGGCTCGAGGCGCTGGAACGTGCCGCCCGCGAGCGCGACGAGGCGAATGTTCGCGGGCTGGTGAAGATCTACGAAACCATGAAGCCGCGCGACGCCGCGGCGATCCTCAACGACATCGATCTTGCAGTGGCGATGCCGATTTTCCGCCACATGAAGGAAGGCAAGGCCGCGCTTGTCATCGCCGCCCTGCAACCCGACCGCGCGCGCGACGTCACCGCCCGCCTTGGCCCCGACGCGCCGCCGCCGAGCGCGGGAACCACCCCACCACCCGGGCAGAACGCCCCACCTGGCCAGACCACCGCTCCCAAGCGAAAGGGACAGACATGAACATCGACAAATCCACCAACATCCTCATCGTCGATGACTACAAGACGATGCTGCGGATCATCCGCAACCTGCTCAAGCAGATCGAGTTCAACAACGTCGAGGAAGCCTCGGACGGCGCGGAGGCGCTGGCCAAGCTGCGCAACAACAATTTCGGCCTCGTCATCAGCGACTGGAACATGCAGCCGATGACCGGGCTTGAGCTGCTGCGCGAGGTGCGGGCGGACGGCAAGCTGAAATCCATCCCCTTCATCATGATCACGGCCGAGAGCAAGACCGAGAACGTCGTCGCCGCCAAGCAGGCCGGGGTCTCCAACTACATCGTCAAGCCGTTCAACGCCGAGACGCTGCGCGACAAGATCGAGAAGGTGATGGGGCATGCATGAGGGCATCGCGATGTCCCGCCTCGCGCAGCTCAAGGCGCAATACCCGGCCTATGACGCCCGTCTGGTCTCAGAGATCGTCGAGCAGGTGCTGCAAAGCATGTCCGGCGATCTCTCCATGGCCAAGGCCGGCATCCTCGCCGAGGTGGAGGATCTCGGCCGCTATATCGAGACCACCAAGAACGAGATCTCAGTGCTGCGGGTGGGCGATATCACCAACAGCCACATCCCCGCCGCCACCGACGAGTTGGACGCCATCGTCGTCCACACCGCGGTGGCCACCGATGTGATCCTCGAGGAGTGCGAGGCGCTCGACCAGCTGGCCGAGCAATTGCGCGCTGCGCCGGGTGCCGCCGAGCAGGCCGGGGGGACACGGCTGCAAGAGGCCACCACCCGGATCTACGAGGCCTGCTCCTTCCAGGACATCACGGGCCAGCGGGTCTCCAAAATCGTGCAGACGCTGAAGAAGATCGAGGAGAAGATCGATAGCATCCGCGCCTCCTTCGCCGTCGATGACGCGGATTTCGTCGAGCCGATGGCGGTGATCGACGCCGATTTGCTCAACGGGCCGCAACTCCCGAGTGCCGCGATGGAGCAGTCCGACATCGACAAAATCATGAACGGCTTCGACTGATGCGCC
>CAIPLM010000080.1 GCA_903865895.1 uncultured Rhodospirillales bacterium
CGAGTTGGCCCCCTCCCTCACGTCTCACCCTCTTAAACGAATGCGGGTCTGGGGGCTCAGCCCCCAGCGGGGTCGAGGGGCGGAGCCCCCGCCTTGCTTCCTCCCTTCCCCGATTGCCCCCCAGGCGCTAGATGAGGGCTCGTGACAGCCGGATCGCATAATGGAAGACGAGACTGATCGCCCCCCTGAGAGCCTTCTCCCCTACGACCAGTGGATGGAGGATGCTTTGCGCCATGTCGTGGCGCAGGCGTTGAAGCATGCCGCCGCCCCGGGTTTGCCGGGCGGGCACCATTTCTACATCACGTTCCGCACCGATCACCCGGGCGTCTCGATTCCGGCGCGGCTGAAGGCGCAGTATCCGGAGGAGATGACGATCGTCGTCCAGCACCAGTTCTGGGACCTGGTGGTGGATGAGGCGGCAGGGCTGATGAGCATCGGGCTGTCCTTCGGCGGTGTGCCCGCAACGCTGCGGATTCCGTTCGCGGCGATGACGGCGTTTGCCGACCCCTTCGTGCGGCATGGGATGCGCTTCAACGTCTCGGCCCAGGCGGCGCCCGCGCCGGAGCCCGAGCCGCCGCCGCCCGAGCCCACGCCGGAGCCGCCGAAGACCGAGGGGCCGCAGGTCGTCAGCCTTGACGCCTTCCGCCGCCGCCCGCCCACCAGTAGCTGAGATACCGCAATGGACGCTCCCGCCCGCCCCGCCAATTTCCTCTACAGCCCGATGTTCCCCTTGGGCGAGGACCCGACGCCCTATCGCAAGCTCGATATTCCTGGGGTCTCGACCATCACCGTCGAGGGGCGCACGGTGCTGAAGATCGCGCCGGATGCGCTGAGCCAGCTGACGTTCGCGGCGATCCATGAGGTCAACCACCTGCTGCGGCCCGCGCATCTCGCCCAGCTCGCAAAAATCCTCGACGATCCCGAGGCCTCCTCGAATGACCGCTTCGTCGCGCTTGATTTGCTGAAGAACGCCTCGATCGCCGCCGGCGGCGTGCTGCCGATGTGCCAGGACACCGGCACGGCCATCGTGTTCGGCAAGAAGGGCCAGCGCGTGTGGGTGGAAGGCGATGAGGAGGAGGCGATCTCCTGGGGCGTCGCGCGCACTTACACCGAGACCAATCTGCGCTATTCGCAGAACGCGCCGCTCTCGATGTACGAGGAGGTCAACACCGGTAACAACCTGCCGGTGCAGTTCGACATCTACGCGAGCCCCGGCGAGCACCATGCGGATGAGTTCCACATGATGTTCGTGGTCAAGGGCGGCGGTTCGGCCAACAAGACCTTCCTGTTCCAGGAAACCCGCGCGGTGCTGAGCCCGGCCAAGCTGCTGGCCTTCCTCGACACCAAGATGAAGACGCTCGGCACCTCCGCCTGCCCGCCCTATCATCTGGCGATCGTGATCGGCGGTACCTCGGCCGAGACCACGCTGAAGACGGTGAAGCTCGCCTCCACCAAATGGCTCGATGAGCTGCCGACCAAGGGCAGCAAGGCTGGCCATGCGTTCCGCGATATCGAGCTGGAGCAGCAGGTGCTGGAGCTCAGCCGCAAGAACGGCATCGGCGCCCAGTTCGGCGGCAAGTATTTCTGCCATGACGTCCGCATCGTCCGCCTGCCGCGCCACGGCGCCAGCCTGCCGATCGGCATCGGCGTGTCCTGCTCGGCGGACCGGCAGATCAAGGCGAAGATCACCCCCGCCGGCATTTTCCTCGAACAGCTCGAGACCGATCCGGCGCGTTTCCTGCCCGAGGCGACCGACGACATCCTCGGTGGCGAGGTGGTGAACGTCGATCTCAATCGCCCGATGCGCGAAATCCGCACCCTGCTGTCGAGCCTGCCGGTGAAGACCCGGCTGTCACTCACCGGCACCATGGTGGTGGCGCGCGATATCGCGCATGCCAAGCTGAAGGAGCGGCTCGATGCCGGCGGCGGGCTGCCGGAGTATCTCAAGAACCACCCGGTCTATTACGCCGGCCCCGCCAAGACGCCGACGGGCATGGCGACCGGCAGCTTCGGCCCCACCACCGCCGGGCGGATGGACAGCTACGTGGCCGATTTCCAGGCCGCCGGCGGCAGCTTCGTCATGCTCGCCAAGGGCAACCGCTCGCGCGCGGTGAAGGACGCCTGCAAGGCCTATGGCGGCTTCTACCTCGGCTCGGTCGGCGGCCCGGCGGCGCGCCTGGCGCAAGACTGCATCCGCAAGGTGGAGGTGCTGGAGTTCCCCGAACTCGGCATGGAGGCGGTGTGGCGCATCGAGGTGGGGAACTTCCCCGCCTTCATCGTCATTGATGATAAGGGCAACGATTTCTACGACGGGATGGAGTAGATTGGGGTTCCATGACGTTTGATCGGAAACTCATCGAAGCAGCCAACCGAGCAGAAGTCTCTGCGATATTGATCCGCTCTGGTTATCGCGTGCTGTTACCAGAAGCGGATATCGATGGTGGCGACATGTTTCTGATGAGGACTTCAGATCGCGTCATGCTTGTTGCCCAGCTCAAGGGGCGGCCAGCCTGCCACGAGAAATACCGCGGCAAAGATATCCACATGCTCTTCCCGGCTCCTGGGAGCGAGCCACTGCGCCGTGATTGGTATCTTGTGGCCCATGACCCGTTGTTCGAATTCGCAAAGAGTGCCTACAAGCCTAACAAGGAGTTCACGGAGCGCCATTGGCCGACGATGACATCGGAGCTTCTGGGCTTTTTGGACCATCACGCAATCAGGCTCCAGCCCAAGTTTGCGGCGGATACCATCAAGTCCGAGGATGGGAATTAAGCATGCGTAGTCCGACGAACAAGGCCCGCTGAATATGCGCTTTACGGTAGACCGCCTCGACCATCTCGTCCTGACCTGCACGGACGTGGAGATCACCGCGTCCTGGTTCCAGCGCGTGCTGGGGATGGATCGCGAGGAGTTCGGCCACAAGAACCGCACCGCGCTGCGTTTCGGCGGACAGAAGATCAACCTTGATCCCGCCGATGGTGAGCGCACCACCGCCGCCATCCCAGTGCCGGGTTCGCATAACCTCTGCTTCACCACCGCCATCCGCCCGCAGGACATCGTGGTGCATCTCACCGCCTGCGGGGTGGAGATCACCGAGGGACCGGCGGCGAAAGTGGGCGCGCTCGGGCCGATGACCTCGGTCTATTGCCGCGACCCCGATGGCAACCTGATCGAGATCTCCACCTATTCCCGCGACTGAGCCCCTTCGCGCCAGCGATTATGATTTCGAGCTGCCGCAAGACCGGATCGCCACCGCGCCGGCCCGGCCGCGCGACTCGGCGCGCCTGCTGCACGTGGCGCAAGACGGGCTGCATGACCGCATCGTGCGGGATCTGCCGGGGATGCTGCTTCCCGGCGATCTCCTCATCGCCAACGATACCCGGGTCATCCCGGCGCAATTGACGGCGCGGCGCGGGGCGGCGCGGATCGGCATCACGCTCGATCGCCCGCTGCCTGATGGGTCCTGGCATGCCTTGGCCCGCAATACGCGGCGGCTGCGCGACGGCGACGTGTTGGTGATCGATGGCGGTGACGGCCTCAGCGCCACCGTGCAGGGCGCGGTGCAGGAGGGCAGCGTGAGCCTGCGCTTCAATTGCGCCGGCGATGACTTCGCGCGCGCGCTGCGCTCCGCCGGCGCTCTGGCTCTGCCGCCCTACATCGCACGCCCCCAGGGGCCGACCGAGTCGGATGCCGCGGACTATCAAACCATTTTCGCCCGCCACGACGGCGCCGTTGCCGCGCCCACCGCCGGGCTGCATTTCACGCCCGGCCTGCTCGCCGCCCTGCACGCCAGCGGCATCGCGCGGGAGACCATCACCCTGCATGTCGGTGCCGGCACGTTTCTGCCGATGCGCCATGACGACGTCAGCCAGCATCGCATCCACGCCGAGCGCGGCGCCATCTCGCCCGAATCCGCCGCCCGGATCAATGCCGCGCGCGCTGCCGGCGGTCGGCTGGTGGCGGTCGGCACCACCACGCTTCGCCTGCTGGAGACCGCGACCGATGCGGCCGGCATCGTCCATCCCTTCGATGGGGAGACCGACATATTCCTGCTCCCCGGGCATCGGTTTCGGAGCGCCGACCTGTTGCTGACCAATTTCCATCTGCCGCGCTCGACGCTGTTCATGCTGGTCTGCGCCTTTGCCGGCGGGGCGCGCATGCGAGGGGCGTACGCCCATGCCATCGCCGCCGGATATCGGTTTTACAGCTATGGCGATGCGTGTCTTCTTGAGCGCGCTAGCGGGCTCGGTGCGTGAGGATGGCCAGTGCCACGCCGCCGAGGACGCAGCTTCCCGCGGCCATAAGCCGCAGGCTCGGCGTCTCGCCGAGCAGCAGGAGGGCGCCAAGCGTCGCGATCAGCGGCACGGTCAGTTGCACCGTCGCGGCCTGGGTGGTCGTCAGATGCGGGAGCGCCCGATACCAGATCGCGTAGCCCAGCCCCGAGGTGACGATCCCGGAGCCCAGCGCCAGCGCCACCCCGGCGGGCGCCGCGTGGCCACCCCATAGCGGGGCGGCCAGCAGCGGGCAGCACAGCAACCCGGCACGAACGAAGTTTCCCGCGGTCTGCCCCAGCGGCTCGCCGCCCTTACGGCCACGGATCGTATAGACGCCCCAGGCGATACCGGCCGCCGACATCAAGGCGCTGCCCAGCGGATCCGGCGTGTCGAGCCCGGGGAGCAGCAGATAGACGAAGGCGGCGAACGCAATCACCTGGCCGATGGCTTCAGGCGCGGTTGGCCAGTCCTGCCGCAGCAGGCCCCACAGGATCATGCTGCCCTGCACGGCGGCGAACAGGATCAGCGCGCCGGTGGCGGCCCCCAGCCGCAAATAGGCCAGCGAAAACGCCAATGCATAGGTCAGCAGCGCCACCGCGGAGGGCCAGCTGCCCGGGCGCGCCTGGAGCCCGGCCCGTCCGCGCTGCCACCACAGCAACAGGCCCAACGCTACGGCGCCCGATATCAGCCGCAGGGCGGTGAAGCTGCTCGCATCGATCAGCCCGCCGCCCAGCGCCGCGCGCGCCAGCAGGGAATTGGCGGCAAATGCCAGCATGGCGAGCCCCGTCATCAGCACCGCCATGCGCGCGTCCACCTTCCCGTGATGGCGCAGTCTCCCCTTGCGACCCCGGTCCGCGCAAGCGCGCACTTGACGGCGCGCGCGGTCTGTTGTCCTGCAGGGCGTGACCCTTTCCTGGACAAGACACGCCACTGACGGCGCCGCCCGCCTCGGCACCCTGCACACCGCCCATGGCGATGTGGCGACGCCCGTGTTCATGCCGGTCGGCACCGCCGGCACGGTGAAGGGGATGACGGCGGATGCGGTGCGCTCCACCGGCGCCAAGCTGATCCTCGGCAACACCTACCACCTCATGCTCCGCCCCGGTGCCGAGCGGGTGGCGCGCCTCGGCGGGCTGCACAAGCTGGCGGACTGGCCCGGCCCGATCCTCACCGATTCCGGCGGCTTCCAGGTGATGTCGCTCTCCAAGCTGCGCAAGCTCGACCAGGACGGGGTGACCTTCCGCTCCCATATCGACGGGTCACCCCATCGCCTCACGCCGGAGCGCTCGATCGAAATCCAGCATTTGCTGGACGCCACCATCACCATGGCGTTCGACGAGTGCACGCCCTTCCCGGCCACGCCCGACGAAGCCAAGGCGAGCATGGAACTCTCCATGCGCTGGGCCGCCCGCTGCCGCGCCGGCTTCGTGCCGCGCGAAGGCTACGGCCTGTTCGGCATCGTGCAGGGCAGCGTCTACCCCGATCTGCGCCAGCGCTCCTGCGAGGCCCTCACCGGCATCGGCTTCGAGGGCTATGCGGTCGGCGGCCTCGCGGTGGGCGAGGGCCAGGCGATGATGTTCGACACGCTCGACGTCACCGTGCCCCACCTGCCCGAGACCCATCCGCGTTACCTCATGGGCGTCGGCGCCCCTGATGACATATTGGGCGCGGTGGCGCGCGGCATCGATATGTTCGACTGCGTCATCCCCACCCGCGCCGGGCGCACCGCGCGGGCTTACACAAGGGCCGGCGTGTTCAACATGAAGAACGCCCGCTTCGCCGATGATGGAAGGCCGCTCGATCCGGACTGCGCCTGCCCGCTCTGCACCCGCCACAGCCGCGCCTATCTCAACCACCTGTTCAAATGCGCCGAGATGCTCGGCCCGATCCTGCTGACCTGGCACAACATCCAGTACTACCAGGACTTGATGGCGGGCATCCGCGGGGCAATCTCTACCGGCACTTTGGCGCAGTTCGCGGCCGATACCCGCGCGCGGTGGGGGCGAGGCGACCCTTCTGCGGCGGAATTGCGTTGACGCCGCGGGTGCCGATAACCAGATTGGGATCATGAGCACCGATATCCTGTCGAGACCGGAACTTCTGGCCCTAGGTCGCGAAGCGGCCGAGAGTGTAGCCGGTCGCGAGGCGGTCGGGGATGTTGATGTGAGCGTCTTCCTCGATTCCACCGATGAGCCGGCCTATATGTTCTGCATCCTGATCGATAAGGTCCACACGCGGGCGCCTTCCGATCGGCTCTATGTCGCACTCTCCCGGCGCCTTCGCGACGCACTCCTTTCTCGGCAGGATTCTCACCTCCCGCTGCTGCGCATTCTCGATCAGAAGGACTGGAGCCAGCGGAGCGGGGAACAATCTGTCCGTGCCTGATCCCGACGAGTTGCTGGCGGTCGCGCGATCGCTTGCCGACGATTCTGCCACGGCGCCGAGTGATGCGGCGCTGCGCCGTGCCGTTTCGACGATCTACTATGCGCTGTTCCACGTCGTTCTGCGCGCCGCGGCGCTGCGCTTCGTTGGAGCGGACAGCAAGGACAGTGCGGCCTATGCGCTACTTTACCGCAGCTTTGAGCACACGCATTTGCGCACGATGTTCGTGGCGTTGGATGTGCCGACACTCAACAACAAGCTTGCTGGACTTCTCCGTCGAAGCTCAGTGAGCCCAGAGGTTCGCGCTTTTGCGAGTATCTTCGTGGAGGCACAGGAAAAGCGGCATCTGGCGGACTATCACCCCTCCGTCCGCTTCACACCGTCTGACGTACAGAACCTGCTCGTCGCCGCAGCTTACAGCCTGTATGACCTATACATGATCGAGGAGGAGGAGCGGACGGACATTCTTGCTCTCCTCATGGTCAAAGTCCGCTCCTGAGGATTTGGAACCCGGCAATGACCTCCCCTTACGAGAACCTCACCCTCCTCGGCAGCCACGTGCCGCTCCCCGCGTCCCCTGAGGCGGCGGTGCTGGAGCGCGTGGCCAATCCGCATCCGGATACGCAGTATCTCGTGCGCTTCACCGCCCCCGAGTTCACCTCGCTCTGCCCGCTGACCGGACAGCCCGACTTTGCCCATATCGTGATCGACTATATCCCCGGCGCCTGGCTGGTGGAGAGCAAGTCGCTGAAGCTCTATCTCGCCGCATTCCGCAACCATGGCGCCTTCCACGAGGCATGCACGGTGGACATCGCCAAGCGGCTGGTGGCGCTGCTGGAGCCGGGTTGGCTGCGCATCGGCGCCTATTGGTATCCCCGCGGCGGCATCCCGATAGACGTGTTCTGGCAGACGGGCGCGCCGCCTTCGGGCGTGTGGATCCCCGACCAGGGAGTGCCCTCCTATCGCGGTCGAGGCTGATCCCCCTCCCCTAAAGGGAGGGGGCGGCGCGGCTGAAAGTATTCGGGCCAAGGCGCTCTCCCTCGGCTTCCACGCCGTCGGCTTCGCATCGGCCACGCTCGGCCCCGAGGCACGCGACCGCCTCGCCGATTTCCTCGCCGCCGGCCATCACGGCGACATGGGCTGGATGGCGGAACGCACGGAGCAGCGCAGCCACCCGAAAGCGCTCTGGCCCGAGGCACGCAGCATCATCGCCCTCGGCCTCGCCTACGCGCCGGAGGGCGATCCGCTGGCAACCCTCGCGCATTCCGAAGCCGGCAATATCTCGGTCTACGCCCGCAACCGCGACTATCACGACGTCGCCAAGGGCATGCTCAAGCATCTCGGGCAATTCATCGTCTCGCGCTTCGGCGCGGCGGTGAAAGTGTTCGTCGATACCGCGCCGGTGCTGGAGAAGCCGCTGGCCCAGCAGGCCGGGCTGGGCTGGCAGGGCAAGCACACCAACCTGGTCTCCCGCGCCCACGGCTCCTGGCTGTTCCTCGGCGAGATCTACACCACGCTCTCAATCCCGCCCGACGTCCCGCACGCCGATCGCTGCGGCACCTGCACCGCCTGCCTGGCGGCCTGCCCGACCCAGGCCTTCCCCGCGCCGTACCGTCTAGATGCCACGCGCTGCATTTCCTACCTCACCATCGAGCACAAGGGCGCCATCCCCGTGGAATTCCGCGCGGCGATGGGCAATCGCATCTATGGCTGCGACGACTGCCTGGCCGCGTGCCCGTGGAATCGCTTCGCCCATGCCGCGCACGAGAAGCTGGCGGGCCTGCCGCAGAACGTGGCGCCGCCGCTGGCCGAACTCGCCGCGCTCGATGACGCCGGCTTCCGCGCCCGTTTCACCGGCTCGCCGATCAAGCGCATCGGCCGCGCCCGCTTCATCCGCAACGTGCTGATCGCCATCGGCAATTCGGCGGACCTTTCCCTCGCCGCCGCCGCGCGGCATCTTGCCGATGATCCGGACCCCGTGATCGCCGAAGCCGCCACTTGGGCGCTCGGCCGCCTGCAGCAAAGAGAGACCCCATGAAGCGCACCGAAACCGACAGCCTCGGCAGTGTCGAGATCGACGCCGCCCGCTACTGGGGGCCGCAGACCGAACGCGCGCGGGTGCTTTTCCGCATCGGCACCGAGCGCCTGCCGACCGGACTGATCCGCGCCATCGGCCTGCAGAAACAGGCCGCCGCCGAGGCCAATCTCGCGCTCGGCGAATTGCCGCGCGCAGTGGCGGCCCCGATCGTCACAGCGGCGCGCGAGGTGGCCGAGGGCAAGTTCGACAACGAATTCCCGCTGCCGGTGTGGCAGACCGGCTCCGGCACCCAGACCAACATGAACGCCAACGAGGTGATCGCCAATCGCGCCAATGAGATGCTGGGCCATCCACTCGGCGCCCGTTCGCCGGTGCACCCGAATGATCACGTCAATCGCGGCCAGTCCTCCAACGACAGCTTCCCGACCGTGATGCACATCGCCGCCGCCGAGGCGATCCAGTTCCTCACCATCCCCTGCCTGCGCATTCTCGCCGATGCCCTCAATCGCCGCGCCAAGCAGTGGGAGGGCATCATCAAAATCGGCCGCACCCATATGATGGATGCGGTGCCGATCACGCTGGGGATGGAATGCGCGACCTGGGCCTGCCAGGTGGAAACCGGCATCGAGCGGCTGGAGGGGGTGATGCCGCGCCTGCTGAAAGTGCCCCAAGGCGGCACTGCTGTTGGCACTGGGCTCAACCGCCACAAGGATTTCGACACCGCGTTCTGCGAACGCCTCGCCGCCCTGTGTGGGCTCGATTTTACCCCGCACCCCCGCAAGGCCGAGGGCATCAGCGCGCATGACGTGTTCGTGGAACTGTCCGGCGCGATGAACACGGTGGCAGTCTCGCTCAACAAGATCGCCAATGATATCCGCCTTCTGTGCTCCGGCCCGCGCTCCGGCCTCGCCGAGCTGATCGTGCCGGAGGATGGGTTGTCCTCCTCCATCATGCCCGGCAAATCCAACCCCACCCAGTGCGAGGCGCTGGCGATGGTCTGTGCCCAGGTGATGGGCAACAACATCGCCATCACCGTCGGCGGCGCCCAGGGGCATCTGGAGCTCAACACCTTCAAGCCGCTGATCATCTACAGCATCCTGCAAGGCACCCGTCTGCTCGCGGATGCCGCCGAAAGCTTCGCGGTTCATATGGTGGACCGCATGGAGCCCAACCTGCCGCAGATCGCCGAACATCTCGCCCGCTCGCCCATGCTGGTCACGGCGCTGGCGCCCCATATCGGCTACGACAACGCGGTGCGCGTGGCCAAGCGCGCCGCCGAGGATCATTCGACCCTGCGCGAAGCGGCCGACAAGCTCGCCATCGTCACCCCCGAGGATTTCGACCGCTGGGTGCGGCCGGAGCGCATGATCGGGCCGGGCTCCAGCGAGGAGTGAACGGGTGACGGGGCTGATCAAACGCAGCTTCTCGTTGAGCGGCCATCGCACCTCCGTCGCGCTCGAGCCGGAGTTCTGGGCCGCGCTGGCCGGCGATGCGGCCGCGTCCGGGCGATCGCTCGTGGTGCTGGTGGGCGAGATCGACGCCGAGCGGGACCCAACGCGCCCGCTCGCCTCGGCGCTGCGGGTGCACGCATTGCGCGTGGCCGCTACTCCGCCCGTTCAGCCCGCCAGCGAATAAGGTCGGCCAGTTCAGGCGTGCGGCGCGGCGCCGCCGGCGTGCCGCCGAGGCGCAGGCCGATGCGCGGGGCGCCGTCGATCGCCGGCATCAGGGTGAGGCGGAGGTCCTGCGTGCTCCCCGCCAAGTCGATCGATCCGCCGGCCTCCATGGCCCCCGCCGCCCCGGTCAGCCGCGCCTTGCGCAGGTTCGCCACCCCACGGGCGAGGCCGATATCGAGCGTCATCGCGCCATAGGCCGTCGCGCCGCCCGCCAGGGCCGCACGTACCGCGGAATCCGCAAGCGGCACGGTGAGGCGATCAAGCGCGACACCGGTCAGCGTGCCGTCATACAGGTCACCCGTCACGCTGCCATCCAGCGTCGCCAGCAGGGCGCCGGGGGAATGGCCGGTGGCGGCCAGCGCGATGGCGATATCGGCGCGGGCGGTGGACAGGTCAAACGGCAGGTCGAACACCGGCCCAGCGCTATGGGCGCCGGCGAGTTGCAGCGCGGCCCGGGCGGCGGGCGGCGTGGTGGCACCATCGATCGCCAGCGTGCCGGTGAGCGTGCCACCGGCAAGCTTTGCCGCGATCCCATCGGCGGCCAGGCGCTGGCGGTCGAGCAGGAACTGGAACCGCAGGTCGGACAAAGCGGGCGAGAGGCCGAGTAGCACCTGGGCGGCGCTCACCTGCACCGCGGCCTGCCAGCCCGCTGGCCATAGGGCGGGGAAGGGGTCGATCGCGCGGAAATAGGGCAGCGGCAATGGCAGTGTGTCGAAGCCGAGCTTGCCAGTCACACTGCCGCCACCATCGGTGAGTGCGAGGGAGAGACCGCCGGTGGCATGCAAAGCACCGGCGGTGAGATCGAGGCTCTCGGCGGTGATCCGCCCGCCTTGGCCCTGGACTTGAGCGATCAGGCCCAGTGAGCCATCGCCCAGCCAATGCAGCGTGTTGGCGATGCCGAGGGACTCGAACAGCCTTGGCGCGCCGGGATGGCGGGCGGCGATACCGAGGCTCCATTTGCCGGTCGCGAGATCGAGGTTCGGGGAGAGTTCGGCCGCGAGATCGCCGAGGCGCAGCGTGAGCTTGCCCGAGCCGTTCGCCAAAGTGCCGGCACCCATGAACTCCGCGGCGAGTGACGCCCGCCACACCGGCAGCGTCGTCGGAACGGCGCGCAGCAGCCATTCCGGCCAGGCCACCGGCAGGGCGCGCAGCCCCTCGCCCGGCACGGTCAACGACACCCGCGCATCGCTGAACCGCGTGCCCTCGAGCAGGACACCTGAGGCGACGATCCGTGAGCCGGCGATGGCGGCTTCGATGCGGCGCAGGGTGACCCGCCCCGGTTCGCTCGCGGCGTCGAGCACCACAGCTTCGGCGGTGATACCGGCGCCGGATACCTCGGCCGCCTCGATCTTCAGCTCCGCGTCCAAGCCCCGTAGCACGGCGGGCAGCCCGTCCAGCGCGGGCAGCCAGGGGCCGATGGCGACGCGGCCGAGCTTCAGCGCCGCATTCACGCCGGGGCGCGCGCCGAGGCGCAGCGAGGCGCTTCCGCCGATCGTGGTGTCATCGAGCGATCCGGCCAGCCCTTCGGCGCTGATCAGTCCGGCCTCGGCGATGAAATGGCCGGAGATCGCGGCGCCGGTCAGCACGCCCGGCGGCAGGGGATCATTGCCCTGCGACAGCCAGCCGAGCGTGGTGCGGGCGGAAGGCGCGGTGAGGGCGGCGAAGAGATCGAGCCGGCCGCCCTGGCCGCCCGCCGGCAGGCCGATCCGCCCGGCCGCCCGCAGATCGGCCTCGCCGGGCAGGACGGCCCGCAATTCGCGCAGCTCCACCAGCCCGCCCGCGATGTCGGCCGCCGCACGTAGGCCGCGCAACGTGCCGCCACGCAGCCGGGCAGCTTCCGCCGAAACGTCGATGCCCAGCGCGAAAGGCATGGCAGGGGCGTCGCGTAGCCCGGTGAGCGCGGTGACCCATGGGTCGAGATCGAGCCGTCCGGCCGTCAGCGCGATATCGAGCCGCGGTTGCGGGCTGATGCGCACGGCGAGCGCCGCGCGCAGCGGCACCCCCGCGAGATCAACCGCGAGATCATCCGCCGCCGCCAGCCCGCCCGCCACCGTCACCCGCCCCTCCGCCCGCGCCGGGCCCGGTGGCGCCGGCATCACGGCGGCGAGATCGGCCGCGCGCAGCGACAGCCTGCCAGAGAAACTGCCATCGGCCGCCGCCTGCCCGGTGACGGCGCCGCCGACGCCCTGCAGCGGACCGATGCCGTCCAGGCTCGCCGTCACCCCGGCCGCCCCATCGCCGCCAGGCTGGGTGAGGCTGACGGCGAAGCGCCAGGGCCGTCCGCCCAGCGTCGCGGTGCCGCCGACCTGGTAGGTGCCGGAGCGGGCGGCGGTAGTCAGTGTGGCATTGACGTCCGACAGCTCGACGGCGCCGAGCACCACCCGGCCGCGCTCTATCCGCGCGGCCAGAGCGCCCAGCCAATCCGGCGCGCGGATCGCCAGCGCATCCGGCGGCAGCGGCCAGGGCAGGCGCAGCTCCATGCCGCGCACCACCAGCTCCCGCGCCTCGATGCGCCCGGACAACAGCGCCAATGGCGCGACCCGCAGCCGCAGCCCGGTCGCGGTCATCCGCCCCTCGCCACCAACCCCGAAGGTGAGGTTCTCCGCCGTCAGCACCGGCTCGGGCAGCAGCACCAGGCTCACCCGCCCGTCGATCCGCACCTCGCGGCCGAGCGCATTGCCGGCCAGCGCGGCGATCTCGGGGCGCAGGCGGTTCCAGTCGAACAGCCCGGGCAGCACGAAGGCGCCGATCCCCAGCGCCGCGACGAGCACTGCGCCACCGAGGAGGAGCCAATGCCGCCCGCGCATGGTCAGTCCCCGGTCGGTATCACGCCGTCCGGCATCACGCCGCCCGGCCGTAACCGCCGCCGCCCGGCGTTTCGATGACGAAGATGTCGCCCGGCGCCAGTTCCGCGCGATCCGTGCCGGTCAGCACATCCTGCCCGCCGCCCGCGCGATCCACCCATTGCCGCCCGACCGCGCCATCCGCCCCGCCTTCGAGGCCGAAGGGCGCGACGTTGCGGCGCGAGGAGACGATCACCGCCGTCATCGGCTCGAGGAAGCGGATGCGCCGGCGCGAACCGTTGCCCCCGTGCGAGGCGCCCGCGCCGCCGGAGCCGCGGCGGATGGAGAATTCCTCCATCACCACGGGGTAGCGCAGTTCCAGGATTTCCGGGTCGGTCATCCGCGTGTTGGTCATGTGGGTCTGCACCGCGTCCGTCCCGTCGAAGCCGGGGCCGGCGCCCATGCCGCCGCAGATGGTCTCGTAGTATTGCCTTGTGGCGTCGCCGAACAGGAAGTTGTTCATCGTCGCCTGCGAGCAGGCGAGCGTACCGAGCGCGCCGAACAGCGCGTTGCAGGTGGCCTGCGACACCTCGGTATTCCCTGCCACAACCGCCGCGCCCGGGTAGGGCGAGAGGAAGGTGCCGGGCGGGATGATGATCTCGATCGGCTTCAGGCACCCGTCATTCAACGGGATATCGGTGCCGACCAGGCAGCGGAACACGTAGAGCACCGCCGCCCGCGTCACCGCCGGCGGGGCGTTGAAGTTGTCCGGGCTCTGCGCGCCGGTGCCGGTGAAGTCGACCACCGCCGAGCGGGTGGCCTTGTTGACGGTAACGCGGACCTTGAGGGGGAGGCCGCTATCCATCACGTAGTCATAGGCGCCATCGCCGATGCGATCGAGCACCTTGCGGACGCTCTCCTCGGCGTTGTCCATCACGTGCTTCATGTAGTCGCGCACGGTATCCCAGCCGTACTGGCTGACCACGCGCCGCAGTTCCTGTACGCCCTTCTCATTGGCCGCGACCTGCGCCTTTATGTCGGCCACGTTCACGTCAGGGCTGCGGGCGGGGTACTTCGCCGAGGCGAGCAGCGCGCGGAATTCCGCCTCGCGGAACTCACCCTGCGCCACGAGCAGGAAATCGTCGATCACCACACCCTCCTCCTCCAGCGTCTTGGAGGCCGGCGGGGTGGAGCCCGGGGTGATGCCGCCGATATCGGCGTGGTGCCCACGGGAGCCGACGAAGAAGTCGATCCGCGTGCCCGTCGCGTCGAACACCGGGGTGATCACGGTGACGTCGGGCAGATGGGTGCCCCCGTTATAGGGGTTGTTGAGCGCCACCACGTCGCCCGGCTTCAGCGTGGTGCCGCGGCGGTTGAGCACCGTGCGCACGCTCTCGCCCATGGCGCCGAGATGCACCGGCACATGCGGTGCATTGGCCACCAGGGCGCCGGTGCTGTCGAAGATCGCGCAGGAGAAGTCCAGCCGCTCCTTGATGTTCACCGACATCGAGGTGTTCTGCAGCACCGCGCCGGTTTGCTCGGCGACGTTCATGAACAGGTTGTTGAACAGCTCCAGCAACACCGGATCGGCGCGATCCGTGCCGGCGGCGATGCGCAGCTCGCGCTTGGTGGTGCGCCGCAGCAGCATATGGTCGAGCGCGGTGACCTCGGCGGTCCAGCCCGGCTCCACCACCGTGGTCGCATTGGCCTCGCGGATCAGCGCGGGGCCGGCGATGCGATCGCCCGCGCACAGGGCGGTGCGCTCGAACACCGGTGTGGCATGCGCGTGGCCGCCCGACCACATCGAGACGGTGTCGACCGGCTCCGGCGCGCCGCCACTGCGGGCGGGGATGGTCGCCTCCGCCACTGCCTCGCCCGGCGAGGTGGCTTCCACCGCCACGGCTTCCACGATCAGCGGGCGGCCGGGGGTGGCGAAGCCGAAGCGCACGCGGTGCGCCGCGGTGAAATTGGCCGTCACCTTCGCGGCATCGGCAAAATCGATGATCAGCGCGGCTTCAGTGCCCTGGTAGCGCACGTGCAGCCGCCGCGCCGCGGTGATGGCTGAGGTCGCCGCACCCTGGCGTGCCAGCTCGGCCCGTGTGGTGCCCTCCAGCCGGGCCGCGAGTTCCGCGAGTTCCGGCATGATGGCGTCCGACAGCACCTTCTCCACCGCCTGCTCGCGCATCACCGTCTGATCCGCCAGCCCCATGCCATAGGCGCTCAGCACGCCGGCATAGGGGTGGATGAACACCGTCTCCATGCCCAGCTCATCGGCGACCAGGCAGGCATGCTGCCCGCCGGCGCCGCCGAAGCATTGCAGGGCGAAGCGGGTTGCGTCATGCCCCTTCTCCACCGAGACCTGCTTGATCGCATTGGCCATGTTGGCGACCGCGATGCGCAGATAGCCCTCGGCGACATCACGCGGATCGGGCCGCGTGCCGGTCGCCACGCCAATCTCGTCGGCCAGCGTGGTGAAGCGGGCCAGCACCGTCTCGCCATCCAGCCGCTCATTGCCGCCGGGGCCGAAAATCGCCGGGAAATGCGCGGGCTGGATCTTGCCGACGCAGACATTGGCATCCGTCACCGCGAGCGGCCCGCCGCGGCGATAGCAGGCCGGGCCGGGATTGGCGCCCGCACTGTCCGGCCCGACACGGAAACGCGCGCCGTCGAAATGCAGGATCGAACCGCCGCCGGCCGCCACCGTGTTGATCGCCATCATCGGCGCGCGCATCCGCACGCCGGCGACCTCGGTCTCGAAGGCGCGCTCGAAGGCGCCGGCATAAAGCGCCACGTCGGTCGATGTGCCGCCCATGTCGAAGCCGATCACGTCGGTGATCCCGGCCATCGCGGCCGTGCGCGCCGCACCGACGATGCCGCCGGCCGGGCCGGACAGGATCGCGTCCTTGCCCTGGAAGGAGAGCGCCTCGGCCAGCCCGCCGTTGGACTGCATGAAATAGAGCTTCACCCCCTCCAACTCGGAAGCCACCTGGCTCACGTAGCGGCGCAGGATCGGCGAGAGATAGGCGTCCACCACCGTGGTATCGCCGCGCGGCACCAGCTTCAGCAGCGGGCTCACCTCGTTGCTGGTGGAAACCTGGGTGAAGCCGGCCTCACGGGCCAGTTCGGCCAGGCGCTGCTCATGCGCCGGATACTTCCAGGCATGCATCATCACGATCGCCACCGCCGCGATGTCCTTGGCGCGGGCCGCAGCCAGCGCGGCCCGCGCGGCTGCCTCATCGAGCGGCTCGATCTCCTCGCCGCCCACGCCCGTGCGGCCGCCGACCTCGGCAACCTCTTCATATAAGAGAGACGGCAGCACCACCTTCAGGTCAAACAGCCGCGGCCGTGCCTGGTTGCCGATCCTGAGCGCGTCGGCAAAGCCGCGATTGACCAGCAGCAGCGTCCGGTCACCCTTGCGCTCCAGCAGCGCATTGGTGGCCACCGTGGTGCCCATCTTCACGCATTCGACCAGTCCGGCCGGGATCGGCGCATCCAGCGCCACGCCCAGCACGGACTTGATGCCGGCAATCGCCGCATCGCGATACCGGTCCGGGTTCTCGCTCAACAGCTTATGGGTGGACAGTCGCCCCCCTGGATCGCGCGCCACGATGTCCGTGAAAGTGCCCCCACGATCAATCCAGAACTGCCAAGCCGACATCACGCCACTCCATGAACCGGCCGGAGAATGCGCAGCCAAGCGGGTTTGGGGCAAGCGGCGGTTGGAAAGAAAGGCCAGGGCTCTGCCCTGGACCAGCCTAGGGGCATAGCCTCTAGGAACCGTTCACTTAAGGATTAGGTTTGGGATGAGGGAGGGGGCCAACTCGGAGGTTGCGACCGCGGAGTAGGCCCCCTCCCTCATCCCAAACCCACTTAA
>CAIPLM010000081.1 GCA_903865895.1 uncultured Rhodospirillales bacterium
CCGGAATCGCCGTCACCTTGGCCTCCTCGGTGATGTAGCGGCAGTACGCCGCGTCGTCGCCGTTGAAGCCGAGCGGGCGGAAATCCGTGGTGATGAAATACGTGCCCTGCGAGGGCAGCACCTCGAACCCGATCCGCGCGAGCCCGGCTGCCAGCAGGTCCCGCTTGGCCTGCAGGCTGCCGGCGAGACCCGCGAAGTAGCTGTCATCCTTCAGCAACCCCACCGCCGCGGCTCGCTGCAAATTGGGGGGCGTGGTGAAGGTGAGGTTCTGGTGCGCCTTGATGGCGACGCCCGCCAGCGCCTTGGGCGCCGAAATATAGCCGACCTTCCAGCCCGTCGCCGAAAACGTCTTGCCGGCCGAGCCGATGCGCAGGCAGCGCTCGCGCATGCCGGGCAGCGTCATCAGCGGGATGTGCTCCAGCCCGTCGAACACGAGATGCTCATAGACCTCGTCGCACACCGCATAGGCGTCGTGCTTCTGCACCAGGCCGGCGATGAACTCCAACTCGCTGCGGGTGAACACCTTGGAGGCCGGGTTCATCGGCGTATTGAGCAGGATGGCCTTGGTCTTCGGCCCGAAGGCGGCGGCGAGTTCGGCGCGCGGCAACTCCCATTTCGGCGGCTCCAGCCGCACCAGCTTGGGCGTGGCGCCCAGCAGGCGCACGACCGGCAAATAGGTGTCGTACAGAGGCTCGATCAGCACCACCTCGTCGCCGGGGTTGATGAGCGCCATCAGGCAGGCGGTGATCGCCTCGGTGGCGCCCGAGGTCACCACCACCTCGCTGTCCGGGTCGATATCGATGCCATAGAACCGCTTATTGGCGGCCGCCACGGCCTGGCGCAGCTCCGGCACGCCGGACATCGGGGGGTATTGGTTGCGCCCGTCGAACAGCGCATCGGCGGCGGCCTGCAACACATCGGCCGGGCCATCGGTGTCGGGGAAGCCCTGGCCGAGATTGATCGAGCCGTGCTGCACGGCGAGCGCCGACATCACGGTGAAGATGGTGGTGCCGGTGTTGGACAGCAGGGTGTTCAGAGGCTTCACCGCGAGAGCGCCTTTCGGGGAGGAGGGGGCGTGATTATGGGTGTCGTCGCGATCTGGTTCAACCTGGGGAGCGGCTGCCCGCCTTTTGGGCAGTCTTCGCCCATTGCGCGGGCGGGATACGTGGCGTCATCTTGGGCAAAGGCTAGAGAATCTTCGGTGCGCGGCCGGTATTGGCGGGTGGCACGCAACATGCAACCCTGTTAAACGCTCCCGAACCGCGGGTGGCGCGGATCGGATCAGTGGGAGGCGGCGAATGGGCTGCCCCGGCGAGAGGAGCGGATGAAGAAGATCGAGGCGGTCATCAAACCGTTCAAGCTGGACGAGGTCAAAGAGGCGCTCCACGAAGTGGGCCTGCAGGGCATCACGGTCGTCGAGGCCAAGGGCTTCGGCCGGCAGAAGGGTCATACGGAGCTGTATCGCGGCGCGGAATACGTCGTCGATTTCCTGCCCAAGGTGAAGATCGAGGTGGTCTGCGACGATGACATCGTCGAGCGCGCGGTCGATGCGATCGTGGCCGCGGCCCGCACCGGGCGGATCGGCGACGGCAAGATCTTCATCAGCTCCATTGAAGAGGTTATCCGCATTCGCACCGGCGAACGCGGCGAGGACGCGATCTGACGCTCCGGCGTCGGCATCTTGCCGGCGCCAGAGCGTCGATGAGTGACATATCAACCAGCCAAGGGATCAGTGACTATGGCGAAGAAGGCAGCAGCCGCCAGCGCGGGTAAGAGCAGCGTCGAGAAGGTGCTCGAGATGATGAAGGAGAACGGGGTCGAATACGTCGATCTCCGCTTCACCGACCCGCGCGGCAAGTGGCAGCACACGGCGCAGCACGTCAGCACGATGGACGAGGACGCGTTCCGTGACGGCATCATGTTCGACGGCTCCTCGATCGCCGGCTGGAAGGCGATTAACGAGTCCGACATGATCCTGATGCCGGACGCCGACAGCGCCGTGATGGACCCCTTCGCCGCCAAGCCGTCGATGATCATCTTCTGCGACATCGTCGAGCCCTCCACCGGCCAGGCCTATAACCGTGACCCGCGTTCGACCGCCAAGAAGGCCGAGGCCTATGTCAAGGCGACCGGCGTCGGCGACACCGTGTTCATGGGCCCGGAAGCCGAGTTCTTCATCTTCGACAACGTGAAGTTCGGCACCGGCGGCAATTACGGCATCTACCAGCTCGACAGCATCGAGGGCCCGCAGGCCAGCCTGAAGGACTATCCCGAGGGGAACATGGGCCATCGCCCGGTGGTCAAGGGCGGCTACTTCCCGGTCCCCCCGGTCGACAGCGAAAGCGACATGCGCGCCGAAATGCTGTCCACCATGGGCGAGATGGGGCTGATCATCGAGAAGCACCATCACGAGGTGGCGCAGTCTCAGCATGAGCTCGGCACCAAGTTCGGCCCGCTGACCCGCCAGGCCGACCACATGCAGATCTACAAGTACTGCGTGCACAACGTCGCCCACAGCTACGGCAAGTCGGCCACCTTCATGCCGAAGCCGATCTATGGCGATAACGGCTCGGGCATGCACGTCCACCAGTCCATCTGGAAGGCCGGCAAGCCGCTGTTCGCTGGCAACGGGTATGCCGATCTCTCCGAGACCGCGCTCTACTACATCGGCGGCATCATCAAGCACGCCAAGGCGCTCAACGCCTTCACCAACCCCTCCACCAACTCCTACAAGCGCCTGATCCCGGGCTTCGAAGCCCCGGTGCTGCTGGCCTACTCCGCCCGCAACCGCTCGGCCTCCTGCCGCATCCCGTATGCGACGAACCCGAAGGCCAAGCGCGTCGAGGTCCGCTTCCCCGACCCGACCGCCAACCCCTACCTCGCCTTCGCGGCGATGCTGATGGCCGGCCTCGACGGGATCAAGAACAAGATCCACCCGGGCGACCCGATGGACAAGGACCTCTACGACCTGCCTCCCGAGGAGCTGAAGGACATCCCGACGGTGTGCGGCTCGCTCCGCGAAGCCCTCGGCGCGCTGGCCGCCGACCATGACTTCCTGCTGGCCGGTGACGTGTTCTCCAAGGACCAGATCGAGAGCTACATCGAGCTGAAGTGGAGCGAAGTCTATCGCTTCGAACACACACCGCACCCGGTTGAGTTCGAGATGTACTACTCCGTCTGATCCTCCGCTGATCGGCTGAAACAGACCCCGCCTCCGGCAACGGAGGCGGGGTTTTTTCATGCGCGGCGGGCGAGTGGCTCTATGGCTTTCCTATGCCTGGCCGGATGCCGGACCATCGCAATCCAATTCGGCGCGCGGCAAGCTTGAATCGCGCATCGTAGCGGTTCGGATGAATGTTTGGGCATTTGCGAAAATTGCAGACCGTAACACGTCTTATTTTGTTCGAATGACCGATATGTCGCCATCAATATGGACTGGTAATGTGCATTCAATGCCCTATCTGCCCATTTTTAGGCAGTTATGCTGCGGTGCAGCGATGGCACGGAATTTGAAGTGACCCAAAACGTCACACTCATCCTGAAGGATCACGACCCATGACGACGACTATGCCCCGGCCATCCGCCCCCCGAATCGGGTTGACCCTCGCCGCCGGAGCCCTCGTGCTCGCCCCCGCCCTGGCCCAAGCCGAAGATGCCAAGCCGCCGGCCACCTGGATGGAGGGCATCACCTTCGGCCTGCAACTCGAAGCCGGCGTCACCGCCAACACCAAAAAGACCAGCAATAATTTCGGCCAACTCTTCACCGACAAGCCGAACACCGTGCTGCTCAGCCAGGTGCTGTTCACCGTCGGCCGCACCATCGATCCGAAGGAGACCGGCTGGGACGTCGGCTTCAAGCTCCAGCTGCTCGGCGGCACCGATGCCCGCTACACCCATTTCCTCGGCGAATTCGATCGCTCCCTCAGCGGCCGCTATCAGTTTGACGTGGTGGAGGCCAACGTCACCGTCCACGCCCCGGTGCTGACCGCCGGCGGTATCGACGCGAAGGTCGGCCAATACGCCACCCCCATCGGCTATGAGACGATCGACCCGGTGACCAACCCCTTCTACTCGCACTCCTACATCTTCAACTTCGGCATTCCCCTCAAGCACACCGGCGCGCTGGCCATTTTGCACGCGACCGACATGATCGACCTCTACGCCGGGCTCGATACCGGCGTGAACACCTCCATCGGCAACACCGGCGACAACAACAAGGCAATCGGCGGCATCGCCGGCGCCCAGCTCACCCTGCTCGACGGCAAGCTGACAGTGCTCGCGCTGTCCCATATCGGCGCCGAGAGCGCGAGCCTGCTGGTGCCCAATGCCGGCAAGTACATGCGCTACCTCAATGACATCGCGATCACCTGGAAGGCGACCGACGCGCTCACCTTCGTCACCGAGCTGAACTATATCCGCGATGACTTCGCCAAGGCCGATGGCGGCGGCATCGCCCAGTACGTTGCCTACGGGCTGACCGATACACTGACCCTGAACGCCCGCGCCGAGGCCTGGGCTGACAGCAAGAACTTCTTCGTCGCCGCCTTCCCCGGCAATCAGGACTTCACCAACGCCCAGTTCGGCAAGCCTTCCGGCGCATTCTCCGCCCCCAAGGGCGGCACTTACGGAGCATTGACCCTGGGCACCACCTACAAGCCGCCAATGCCCAGCGCCTTCACCGGCCTGCTGATCCGCCCGGAAGTCCGCTATGACCGCTCGCTCTCCGGCGTCGGCGCCTTCTCCGGCAAGAAGGACGCCATCACCCTGGCGAGCGACATCGTCCTGACGTTCTGATCCGAACGCCCCCACCGCACGTCGGCCCTAGGCCGGCGTGCGGCCATTTCCCGCTGACCGGCGTGCATTTCCGCCGCGGCATTCGTTTGCGGCCGGGCCGAATTCCGACTAGCGTGCGACTTGGTAAGGGCCGTCTAGGTTTCGCTTGCCGTAACGAGTTCCGTCGCTAGTTGGGGGACGTCGGCATGGCAAACGCGGGCATCGTGCACACACATCCTGCCCTTCAACCGCTGCGGCAGGAGTCTGAGACCTTTGCCCTGCTGCTGACGGCTGCCGCTGGGACCGTAGCGCCGATCGAGATCTACTCCACCCCCGCATATGCTGCCGTCCCGCCATCCAGCCCGGTCACCGGGCCGGCCGATGATGCGGCGTCGGTATCGCCTAAGGCGGCCGCAGTCACCGTTCCGGCGTCGGGCGCCCTCAGCGCCACGGCGTTCACGGCGCGGACTGCGCCGCGTGCGGCACGCGCAGCCGGTGAACCCCATACCGCCGAGGTCTCGCCATCGTCGCTCGGCTTCATCCCTGTGCTCGCGTCCGGCGTGACGGCGCTGACGGTCGCCGCCGGCGAGTTGATCCTGGCGCCCCGGCCCTCAGCACCGATCATCACCAGCGGCGAGGCCGGCGACACGCCAGTCTCCACCGTCTCGCTTCAGCAGATCGGCGCCCTTATCGGCACGCTCCAAGTCACGCTCGACCAGATCGAGGCCGGGCTGGAGCAGAAGGCCTTCGCCGAGAGCCTGCCATTGATCGGCAGCCAGCTCGGCGCCGCGTTCAGCCAGGGCCAGGCAGCGGTACAGGCGTTCAAGGCGCTGGACGCCAAGATAATCTCCGCGCTGAACGCGCTGGAGAGTGCCGGCACCGCGAGCACGGTCAGCCTGGTCCAATCCGCCCTCAATGCTGCGATCAGTGCCGCCGGCTTCAGCGGCACGGTGGCCACCACACTGGACGGTACGGGCAATCTCTCGGTGGTGTTCGCCAACAGCGACACGCTGGCCCCCTTCAGCCTGCCGCTTGGCACCGATTTCGGCATCCCAGGCCTCAACTTCGCCACCCAGGGCTCGGCCCAGGTGGCGCTGAATTACGGGCTGCATTTATCCGCCAGCGTCACCCAGGGCGGCAGCGTCAGCATCAGCGCGCCGTCCGGTGCTCTCACATTGGGCCTCGGGGTCACCGCGCCGAGCTTTGCGGGGGATGCCAGTCTCGGGCCGCTGTTGGTCTCGGCCTCCGACCATGGCTCTTCGCTGAACGGCACCATCACGTTGGATACCGCGGGGGTGGCGAAGTTCAACGGCGGCAGCACCGTCGATGTGAACCTGACCAGCGACCTCGGCACGGCGGCGCTGCCCTCGATCGGGGCGGAGCTGACGGCGAGCTGGAGTTTCAACCAGAACGACGTGCTGAATCCGGCCAACCAGACCCAGCTTGGCGGCAGGCCAACCATCGACGTGAAGAACGTCACCTTCGGGATGGGCACCTTCATCACCAATCTGGTGAAGCCGGTGCTCGATGACCTCGAACAGCTGATTCAGCCGCTCCAGCCGATCCTGGATATCCTGAACAAGCCGATCGACCCGATCATGGCGTTGCCGTCCTTCGTGTGGCACCCGCTCGACGTCAACAATGACGGCACCGTCAACCTGCTGGACTTCCTGCTCAACGGCCATGGCGGGGCGGACGCGCCGCTCAACAAGGTCGTCAGCCTGATCAACGAGGTCAACACCCTCGACGCCTATTTCAAAACCGCTTCGGCCAATGGGGCACAGTACGCGCTGGGGACTTTCGATATCCCCGCCGCCCAGTACGATATTCGCGCCAACGGATTTGACATCAGCAAGGTGACGCCGGTCAATTCCAACGCCGAGAGCCTGACGCAGTTCCTCAACTCGGTGTCCGGCGACGCCACTTTGCATGGCAGCCTCGCCACCCTGCTGACGCCGACCAGCGGGACGAATGGCGGGTTCAACTTCCCGATCCTCGACAACCCCGCCAGCGCCTTTTCGCTGCTGTTCGGCGGCAAGGCCTCGCTGGTGCAGTTCCAGTTGCCTGAGACCGCGATCGGCAACGGCACGATCGACAGCAACGGCAACGTCACCAACCCGACGACGCTGGCGGCGATCCCGATCTTCACCGGGGTGAACCTCGACGTGCTCGCGGCGCTGGCTGCGCGGTTCGGCCTCACCTTTGGCTTCGACACCTCGGGGCTCACCGAGTTTGCCCAGGGCGGCTACAATAATCCGGCGCTGATCCTGGATGGGCTCTACGCCGCCAACCCGACGCTGAACGGCGTGCAGGTGCCGATGGCGACATTCGGCGGCGCGATCGGCCTTGCCATCGTCGCCGGCGTCGCGGGCACCGATGTGAGCGGCACCGGCGATGTCAGCGGCGTGGTGAATGTCGGCCTGGCCAATGGCGGCACCGAGTATCTCGGCAATGTGCTGAACCTGCTGAACACCAATCCGCTGGGGCTGTTCAACGTCGACGGACGGATCACCGCGGGGCTCGATTTCAACGTCGATGTGCTGGGCCAGAACATCTTTGGGATCAGTACGCCGCGGCTGGTGCTGTATCCGCCGCCCGGGCAGGTGAGCGCGGCCAATGCGCTGCCGACGGTGACCACCTGGGGCACGCTGGCCGGCGCCGATTTCGAAACGCCGGACAATTGGAGCCCGACCTTCGCGCCAACCAGCGACCATACGCTGACCGGCACCTGGGACCTGTACGCCGACAGCACGATCGACATCGTCTCGACGATCGGGCCGCCGCGGCCGACCCAGCCGATCGGCGACTATGTCGTCACCTTCAACGGGCCGCTGGAGGCCGACCTCTATTCGCTGCAGCTCGCCGCCGTCAGCACGCTGGAGATCCAGAGCTACACGTTGCTGATCGACGGCTCCTCGCTGGTCAGCCATATCGCGGGGCGGATCGACGTCTCGACGCAGCCGGGGACGCTGCTGCCGACCGCGCTCTACATGTCGGGGGTGGTGAACAACACCGGCACGATCACGCTGGCCGGCGACCCCAATGGCGGGGCCGAGGGGGAACTCGGGGCGACCGGGGTGCTCGACCTGACCGGCGGCGGGCGGATTACCGGGCTCAACGAGAATGCGGCATGGACGATCGGCTCGGCGCCGAACGTGCATGTCGGCAATCTGCTGCGCAATGACGACAACCTGATCGACGGCGTCGGGTCGATCACCGTCACGCTGGAAAACCATGGCCAGGTGATCGCCGACGCGCCCGGGCGGCTGTTGATCCTCGCCAATGTGACCAATACCGGGCTGCTCGCCGCGGCCCCGCCGCCGAACACGCTGGTGCAGTCGACGCAAGGGACGCTCGCGATCCTGGCGGGCCTGGGCATCAGCGACAGTATCGACATCCGCAATCAGGGCGGCACGATTTCGGCAAGCGGCGGCGGCAAGGTGCTGATCGGCAGCACCAGTATCAGCGGCCCGGGCATCACGGTGACGATCCACGGCGGCACGCTGGCGGCGCAGCATGTGGCGGGGACGACGGACGGCACGATCTCGCTGCGCAACCAGGTCACCCTCGATGGCGGGGTGGCGGGGATGACGGTGGCGGCGCCGTTGACGTTGCAGCCGATGAACGACGGCAGCGGCGCGCTGCTGACGCTGACCGGGCTGATCCAGGGGGCGACCTATGGAGCCGGGCTGGGGGCCAACGGGTTCACCAGCAATGGCAGCGATATCGAGCTGTACCGCGCCACCATCCGCGGCGGGCTGCTCGACGGGCGGGTGCCGGCGGGGGCGCTCAGCGGCATCATCCAGGTGGAGCAGAGTGCTACGCTGGATGGTTCGGCCGGGCAGGCCGGGGTCGGGATCGGGGGCACGCTGCATATCGGCAGCGGCAATACGCTGGCGCTGGGTGGCGGCATCGTGCCGGCGACGTTTGGCGGCGCGATCACCATGGGCGGCGGCACTATCGTGGTCGGTGTCACGGGGGATGACGCGGCCACGCTGGGGCCGGCGCCGGCGGGCGGGGTGGCAAGCCGGGGCACGCTGCTGCTGGATGGCACGACGAGCAGCATCGTGCCGCGCGACGCAGCTTCGGTGCTCACCAATTCCTGGCTGGTGGTGGCCGGCACGATCGGGTTGATCAGCGGCGGGCTGGTGAATACCGCGGCGGGCACCATCCTGGCCGAAGGGCCCTTCATGGGCCTCAACAGCGGCACCGTGGCCTCGAGCAACCAGGGGCTGATCGCGGCCGATCCGTTCGGCGTGATGACGATCGACAGCACGCTGAACAATGCCGGCGGCACGCTGAGCGCCAATGGCGGGGTGCTGCTGCTGCGGACCTACTCGGTGACCGGCGGCACGCTGCAAACGCCGAATGGCGGGACCATCGACCTGTTGTTCAATGAGACGCTGAGCGGGGTGGGGACGGCGCTGACGCTGGCGGCGGGGTCGCACATCGTGCTTGGTGCCGACCAGACGATCACCGGGACGATCGACAATCTCACCACGCTGCGGCTGACCGGCAACAGCGTGACGCCGCTGACCGAGACGCTGCATGTGACGGGGACGGCCAGGCTGACCGGGGGCGGGTCGCTGCTGCTCGCGGATGCCAGCGGGCAGGGGGCTTCGGCGACCCAGGTGATCACCGGCGGGCATATCGGGGATGTGCTCGACAATATCGACAATACGATCTCGGGCTACGGGGTGTTTGCCGGGGCGCTTGGGTTCATCAACGAGGCGACCGGAACGGTGCTGGCCAGCGGCGGGGTGCTGGCGATCAACGTGGGGTTCGCCAATCACGGGGTGGCGACCGCGCTGAGCGGCGCGACGCTGGCGCTGGGCGCGTCGGTGACCGATACCGGGGCGACGCTGCTGGCCGATGGCGGCACGCTGCTGATCACCGGCTACCTCACCGGGGGCACGCTGGCGGCGCGCAATGGCGGGGTGATCCTCGCCAATGGCGCGTATTTCGATGGCCGCGGCGAGGCGGTGACGATCCCCGGGACGGTGACGGTGGCGGCACCGGCGAGCCTGCCGGCGGCGGGGCATAACACGCTGACGCTGCGGGGCGTGATCGCCAATGCGGGCACGATCCAGATGCAGTCCGACGTGTCGCAGACCGGCAATGCGCGCGGCGTGCTGGTGTCCGGCATCGCGCGGCTGACGGGGGGCGGGCTGCTGAGCCTGTCGGACGTGACGGCGAGCGGAAGCGTTTCGGCGGTGTCGCTGCTGGGCGGCAGCGGGAGCGATGTGCTCGACAATGCCGACAACCGGATCGTCGGCTACGGCACGATCGGCGCCGGGCAGATGTCGCTGACCAACGAGGCGGCCGGGGTGATCGAGGCCAGCGGGGGCGAGATTTTCCTGCATCCGGGCGGGGCTGCGAGCCATTCGGCCAATGCCGGGTTGATCGAGGCGGTGGGCACGACGATCGACCTCACCGGCACGATCGCCAATGGCGGGGGCACGCTGGCGGCGCTGGCGGATGGGGCGGCCAATGCCGGGTTGTTCCTGCTGGATGGCGCCGATGTGGCCGGCGGCACGCTGGCGGGCGATGCGGCGAGCCGGTTCCGGGTGACCGCCACCGGGGCGATGCTGGACGGGACGGCGGGGGCGCTGCTGCTGGCGGCGCCGAGCCGGCTCGATGTCGGCTACGGGGCGACGCTGACGCTGACGGGGACGGTGGCGAATTCCGGGAGCGTGACGCTGCTGGCCGATACGTCGCATGGGCTGGCGAGCCGAATCCTGGTGGCGGGCACGGCGCGGCTGGCCGGTGGCGGGCTGGTGACGATGAGCGACACGCTGAGCGCGGGGGTCGCGGGGGCGGTGATCAGCGGGTCGAGCAGTGCCGATCTGCTGGACAACGTGGACAACCGGATCAGCGGGATCGGGCGGGTCGGCAATGCCACGATGTCGCTGCTCAATGAGAGCGCGGGGGTGATCGAGGCGGTTGGTGGCACGCTGGTGCTGCGCATGGGCGGCGATGGCGCCACCGAGGTGAACCAGGGGACGCTCGACGCGCGGGGCGGCACGCTCGATTTGTTCGGGACGATCGCCAATGCCGGGGGAACCATCACGGCGCTGCATGGCGGCGGCGGATCGGGGCTGGTGCTGCTCGACGGGCTGACGGT
Source organism: uncultured Rhodospirillales bacterium (assembly GCA_903865895.1). Taxonomy (GTDB): domain Bacteria; phylum Pseudomonadota; class Alphaproteobacteria; order Acetobacterales; family Acetobacteraceae; genus CAIYPH01. The sequence goes on from CAIPLM010000081.1 coordinate 10,898, forward strand.
GCAGGGCGGGCTGCTGGCGAGCGATACCGGCGATGCGGCGAGCGTGCTGTCGACCACCACGCTGGGCGCGACGCTCGATGGCAGCGCGAACGCGGTGACGCTGGCGGCGGGGGCGACGCTGGATGTCATCCCGGCATCGACGGTGACGCTGCGGGGCACGGTGGTCGACCAGGGCAATGTGGTGGCGAGCGGCTCCTTCGTGCTTGCGGGGGGGCTGCCGACCAAGACGGTGCGGCTGCTGGTATCGGGCGCCGTGTCGCTGACCGGCGGTGGCTCGATCGACCTGGTCGATGCCGGCGGGTCCGGCAGCCGATACTCGCAGATCGTCTCGGGCAATTCCTATGCCGATACGCTCGACACCGCCGCGATCATCCGCGGCGTCGGATTGCTCGGCAACAATGCCACCACGCTGATCAACCGCGCCGGCGGCACGGTGAGCGCCGATGGCGGGACGCTCTATGTTTCGACCGGCACGGTGGCGATCGCCAATACCGGGCTGATGACGTCGGCGGCCAGCGGCACGCTCGAACTGCGCAGCAGCATCGCCAATACCGGGGGCACCATCGCCGCGGCAGGCGTGACGATGCTGGACAACATCACCGTCACCGGGGGGCATTTCGGCGCCGGTGCGGGCCGGGTGCTCGGCTCCTATGCCACCATCGACGGCTCGGCCGCGCCCGTGACCATCGATGCCGGCGGGAGCGTCGGGCTCGCCTACGATACGCTGCAGGGGAATCTTTTTCTCACCGGCGCGGTGGTCAATCACGGCACGCTGTTGGTGCAGGACTCCCAGCTGAGCGTCTACGCGGGACAGGCACTCACTGTCGTTGGCACCTTGCATCTCAGTGGCGGCGGGCTTGTGTCGCTCCAGGACAGCCACGCCTCCCAGTATGGCTCGTCGTCTGCCATCTTCGGCTACAACCCGAGCTATTACTCCTACTCGGCCAACAAACTTGATAACTTAGACAACCGCATCTCGGGCCGTGGCTTGCTGGGCAACCCGGACCTCGCAATCATCAACGAGGCGGCTGGCATTATCTCCGCCGAGGGCGGCACGCTCGCCGTCACCACCGCCTCGAGCAACTCCCTCCTCACCCTGGGCTATGTCGTCAACAGCGGTACGATGCAGGCGCTTGGTGGGATGCTGTATCTTGCCGGCGTCATCGACAATCGCGGCGGCACGATCCAGGCGCTGAACGACGGGGCCGGGCATAGCGGCCTCGTAACGCTACACAGCACAGTGATCCAGGGCGGCCTTCTGCAGTCCGACCCGGCGGACCCCGGGAGCTACATTTTCTCCGATAATTACGGCGGCACGCTCGACGGCACCACCGCACCCGTCGTCCTCGGCACCGGCACACCGCTGCGCCTGTTGCCCAGCAGCGCGTTGACCTTGGCGGGTTCGATCGTCAACCACGGCACGCTGTCGGTGCAGGCGACTTCGGGGTACTACGCCAATGTGACCATCGACGGCACGGTGGCGCTCTCCGGCGGCGGGCGCATTGCGATGTCGGACCTCAGCGGCAGCCGCTATGATCGCGTCTTCGGTTCGAGTGGCGCCGATCTGCTCGACAATATCGACAATACTATCATCGGCCTGGGCGAGCTCGGCTTCAACCGCACCTCGATCCGCAACGAGGCCGGGGGCGCGATCATCGCCCAGGGCGGCACCCTGCTGTTCGACCCGAGCGGGCCTGGCACCACCGTCAGCAATCAGGGGCTGCTGGAGGGGTTGGGCGCCACCTTCGATCTGCGGGCGACGTTGAACAACGCCGGCGGCATTATTGCGGCGCGCAATGATGGTGCGGGCAATTCCGGCGTGGTGCTGCTGACCGGCGCCGCCATCCAGGGGGGCGTGCTGAGTGGCGACACGGCGGATGCTGCCAGCCTGTTCCTCGCCGGTTCGTCCTTCTCGACGCTCGATGGCGGCGTCGGTCCGCTCACCCTCGATGCTGCCTCCCATGTCGAAATCGACGCCGGACGGTCGATCGAGCTGCTGGGCAGCATCATCGCGCAGGGCAGCATCATGCTGCACGGCGACAGCTCGCAGTTTTACAGCCCGGCGGTGCTGAAGGTGAGCGGCGACGTGCATCTCGGCGGCGGCGGCGTGGTGAGCATGTCGGATATCCTGGGCCTGGGGTTCTACAGCCAGGTGATCAGCGGCACCTCGGCGGCCGACACGTTGGAAAATACCGGCGTCACCGTCAGCGGTGTGGGCCAGATCGGCAACAACACGATGACGCTGATCAACGCCGCCGCCGGAGTGATCATCGCTTCGGGCGGCACACTGGTGCTGGCAACCGGCGCCGCGATCGTCACCAATCACGGACTGCTCGGCGCCGCGGCGGGCGGCTTTCTCGACATCCACAGCACGATCGCCAATGCAGACGGCACCATCGGTGGGGCAGGGGTCGCGCTGCTGGATAGCGGCAGCGTGCGCGGCGGCACGCTGGCCGGCACCGTCTACGGCTATTACGGCACCATTGACGGCACCGCGGCGCCGGTCACCATCGCTTCCGGCGCGATCGTCGGCATCTCGGCAACCGTGCCGAACCCCTATGCCAAGCCGATGACGCTGATGGGCACGGTGGTGAACCACGGCACACTGCTGGTGCAGGGGAGCGATTCCGGGGTTGGCATCCCTGACACCATGACGGTCGCTGGCACGGTCAGCCTCAGCGGCGGCGGCGAATTCCTGCTCGCCGGTCTCAACGCTGGTGATCACGGCACCCAAACCACCGTGCTCGCCGCCGGCACCGCTGATGCGGTGGACAATATCGACAACGTCATCACCGGGCTCGGCACCTTCGGCGTGCATGGCATGACCGTGATCAACGAGGCGGCCGGCATTATCCGTGCCGCCGGCGGGCGACTTGAGATCCCCGGTGCGATTAGTGGCAGCGGCCTGCTCGAAATCGCCAATCACGCCACCCTGGCGCTGGATGGCGCGGTTGGCGCCGGCCTCACCATCCAGTTCCGCGTCGATGGCAGCAACGAGACCCTCGCGCTGGGCAAGGCGATGACGACCGGTGCCACGATCGCGCATTTCGTTGCAAGCGACGCCATCACCTTCCCCGGTGTCTATGGTGCGATCACATCGGATTTCGTCGGCAATACCGTCACCCTCTCGGCCGCCGGCAGCGCCATCGCGCGCTTCACCCTCACCGGCAACGCCGCCGCCGAGCACATCAGCGCGGTCTCATCCGGTGGCGTGGTGACAGTCACAACTACCATGCCCTGCTTCGCCGCCGGCACCCGCATCCTGACCGCGCGCGGCGAGGTGGCGGTGGAGAATCTGACGATCAGTGATGCCGTGCCAAGCCTGCTCGGCCATGGCCAGCGCCGCGTGCGCTGGATCGGCCATCGCCGGGTCGCCCCACGTAACCATCCGTCCCCGCAGGACATGCAACCGGTGCGCATCGTCGCCGGCGCCTTCGGCCCGGGCATGCCGCATGCCGACCTGCTGCTGAGCCCCGATCACGCGGTGTACGCCGAGGGCGGGCTGATCCCGGTGCGCCACCTCCTCAACGGCGCCACGGTCGCCCAGCAGGACGTGGCGGCGGTGACCTACTACCACGTCGAACTCGCCGACGCGGACGGCGCGGCCGTGCATGACGTGCTGCTCGCCGAGGGCCTGCCCACCGAGAGCTTCCTCGATACCGGCAACCGCGCCGCCTTCGCCAACGCACCCTGCGCGGTGCTCGCCCGGGCCGATTTCGCGCTGCGCCTCTGGGACGCCGCGTCCTGCGCGCCGCTCCATCTCGGCGGGGTAAAGGTGGCGGCGGTGCGCGCTGCGCTATATCGCCGGGCGATTGCTCTCGGCCACGCGCTCTCCACCGATCCCGCGCTGCATCTCCTTGTCGATGGAAAGATCTTGGCTCCGGTGCAGCGATCCGCCGCCGGGGCGCATTTCGCACTCCCCGCGCGCGCCCGTCACGGGGTGCTGATCTCGCGCAGCATCGTCCCGGCCGAACTCGATCCTGAGTATGCCGACCACCGACGGCTCGGCGTGGCTGTCACCGCAATCATGCTCGATGGTATGGCGATCAGCCGCGATGACCCACGGCTTGGCGCGGGCTGGCACGCTCCCGAACCCCGTATGCGCTGGAGCGATGGCGCCGCGGTGATCCGGTTGGACCATGCCCGGCACCTCACGGTGGAGCTGGCGCCCGTCGCCCAATACTGGGCTCCCCCGCCGGTGGCGTCTGTCCAGCCCGAAGCACGCCGCGCTATCAAATACTGATCCCGACTGGCGCGGGATTAGCGCTACCCCTCCGCCAGCGCCTCACGGCTGGCGCGCACGCGTTCCACGCGGCGCTGATCCATTTCGGTGACCTCGAACAGCCAGCCCCCGAACACGATGCGATCGCCGGTATGGGGCACGCGGCGGAGCAGGGCGAGCACGAGGCCGGCCAGAGTGTGGTAGCTACCTTCGGCCGGCAGGTCCGGCAGATCGAGGCGGGCCTTGAGTTCGTCGACTGGCATAGCGCCGTCGAGGTTCAGCACCCCCTCGGGCGGGAGGGGCGTGCCGGGCGGCGGCTCGGCGGGTTCGGCATCGCCGACGATGGCCTGCAGCACGTCGGCGGCGGTGACGACACCTTCGAAGCTACCGTATTCGTCGAACACCAAGGCGAGGCCGAGCGGATCGGTCTTGAGGCGTTCGAGCGCGTCGAGCGCCGTGACGGTGTCGGGCATCACCATGGGTTGGCGCAGTGCTGCGGCGATGGAGAGTTCCTTGCCGTCGAGGATGCGGTCGAGAATGTCCTTGGCCTGCACTACGCCCACCACGTTGTCGATCCGCCCGTCGCACACCACGAAGCGGGAATGGGGGGCGGATTTCAGGGTCTGCACGATCTCCTTCGGCGGGTCGGTGCGGTCGATCCAGGCGATATCGGTGCGCGGGGTCATGATGGCGCGCACCGGCTTATCGGCGAGGCGCAGCACGCGCTCGATCATGTCGCGCTCCTCGGTCTCGAGCACGCCGGTCTCCTCGCCTTCCACAAGCAGCGCCTTAAGCTCCTCTTCCGTCACCGTCTGGGCCTCGCCGGTATGGGCGCGGAAGAGGCGGAGCACCAGGGCTGAGGATTTGCCGAGCACCCAGACCACCGGCATCGTGATGCGCGCGAGCAACGCGAGGATCGGGGCCGCCACCGCGGCAACGCGCTCGGGATGACGGAGCGCGAGTTGCTTCGGCACCAGTTCACCCAGCACCATGGTGAGGTATGTGATCGCGATCACCACGAGGGTCAGCGAAATCGTGCTGGCGAAGCGGCCGATTTGGGGCAGGCCCTCGAAGAACGGCGTGAGCCCGGCCTCCAGCCTGGCGCCACCGAAGACGCCGGAGAGAATACCAACCAGGGTGATGCCGACCTGCGCGGTGGGCAGGAATTGCTGCGGGTCCTCTGCCATGCGGCGGGCGAGCGCGGCGCCCGCGACGCCTTTGCGCTCCAGCACGGCGAGGCGGGCGCGGTTGGACGAGATCAGCGACAATTCGCCGAGCGCCAGCAGCCCGTTGAGCAGGATAAGAAAAAGGATGGTGGCGATATCGACGGCGATATCCATGCGGCATATTCCAGGGAGCGCCGGAGTCGGCGGGGACGTGCCATCATAGACCGAACCTCCCCGCCTTCCCCGCGGCATTTTGCCGCTGCTGCCACGCCAAGGGACCAAACCGTGCCACGACTGCCCGCCTCCGCCATTCTGATCGGCCTGCTCGGCCTCATCCCCTTCCTCGGCTGCGCGGCGGCGACGCTGTGGCTGCCAGGCGACAAGGGGCAAAGCTACCTCTCCGCGCTGATCGCCTATGGCGCGGTGATCCTCTCCTTCCTCGGCGCGGTGCATTGGGGCCTGGTGATCGGCGCCACCGCCCCGCGGGTCGGCGGAATGCGGCTCACCCTCGGCGTGGTGCCCTCGCTGGTCGGCTGGCTCGCGCTTCTGCTCGGTGGCGCGGTGGGCAGCGGGGCGGCGTTGCTTCTGCTGATCGGCGGGTTTGCCGCCACGATCTACGGCGAGCAGCGCGCGGCGCGGGCCGGTTTGGTGCCGCCCGGTTATATGCGGCTGCGCTGGGGGTTGAGCGTGACGGTCATTCTCACCCTATCGCTGGTTGCAATGGTACGTTTTTTAGGTCTTAGGATCAATTTTTGAATATATCTCTCGAAATCGACTCCGATTCATGATTTGGTAGGACATTCACCGACCGGAGAGTGCCATGGCCGACCAGCCCAGCCGCAATAGCGCAGCCATCATTGCCTTCCCCGCGCCGGCCCGGCCCGCACCCGCCGCCGCGCCGACCGATGACGCCAGCCTGCGGTTGCGCAGCGCTTTGACCGCGCTGGATGAAGCAGTACGCAGCCAGCGCGCGGCGATGGCGGATTGGCAGGGCGCCATCGGCGACCTCCAGCGCACCATGAGCCGACTCGGCGCTTCCGTGACCGGGTATCGCGAACGCCTCGGCGCGCTCGATGGCAAAATCTGCTCGCTCGGCGATACCGCGCGGCGCCTGCAGGCCCAGGCGGCGGCGCTGGAAAGCGCCACGCAGGGCTGACCTCCCGCGCCGGGGTGTCACCCCAAGCGAATCATCCGTAACATCGCCGCCGAAATCGGTCGGGGGCGGTGCGGGGCGGGATGTTAGAGCTTTGGGTGCCGATCACGGCGTCGGCGGCGCTGTTCCAGACCTGGCGAACCGCCTTGCAGCAGAAGCTGCGCGGGGTGCTCTCGGTCAACGCCGCGGGGTTCGTGCGCTATCTTTACGCGCTGCCGATGGGCAGCGCGATGCTCACCCTCTATACGTGGCTGAGCGGCCACCCCCTGCCGACGATCAACCCGACATTCCTCGGCTTCTGCGCGATCGGCGGGCTGTTGCAGATCATCGGTACCTCGCTGCTGATCATGGCCTTCGGCTATCGCAGCTTCGCCGTCGGCACCGCTTATGCCAAGACCGAGGCAGTGCAGGGCGCGATTGCCGCCTGGATCATCCTCGGCGAGGCGATTTCACCGCTCGCCGGCGTCGGCATCGGGCTCGGCGTGGTCGGCGTGCTCGTGCTGTCGCTGGCCGGACGCGGACTCGGGCGGGGCGAGATCCTGGCCGCGACCTTCCAGCCCGCGGCGCTGTGCGGCCTCGGCTCCGGGCTGGTGTTCGCCTTTGCCACGATCTTCATCAAGAAATCCAACATGTCGCTCGGCGGGCCGGATGTGATCCATCAGGCGCTGTTCACTTTGGTGATCACCAACCTGATGCAGACGGCGATGCAGGGCTCCTACCTCGCGATCCGCGAGCCTGACCAGCTGCGCAAGGCCTTCAGCACCTGGCGCAATTCCGCCTGGGTCGGCACCCTCTCGGCCTGCGGCTCCGCCTGCTGGTTCAGCGCCTTTGCGATGGCGCCGGTGGCGCTGGTCCGCTCGATCGGGCAGATCGAGATGATCTTCACCCTGCTGTTCAGCCGCTTCTACCTCAAGGAGAAGATCAAGCCGGGCGACGTCGCGGGGCTGCTGCTGGTGGTCGGCGGCGTGGTGCTGGTGCTGGTTGGGCGCTGATTATTTGCGGCTCCACAGGCTCCAGTAGCGGCTCTCCGCGCGCAGGACGAAGCCCGCTTTGATGGCGTCGGCGTAGATCTCGATCATCGCCGCGCTGGTCGGCAGGTCGTAATAGGTCTTCGGCACCAACACATGGTCAACGCCGGCGAGCAGCAGCGCCGGATCGGGGCGGGTTTTGGCCGAAAAGGTGCGTCCGGCATCCCACCACAGCAGTTCATGCGGCGGCGGCCGCGTGCCGAGCAGCAGCGGGAAGGGATTGCTCCAGGCCAGCGGCAGCACCGCCTGCCCCGGCGCGGCATGGCGGCGCAGCAGATCGACGCCGTCGCCAAGCACCAGGAAATACTCAGCGTCGTTCCCAACTCCCGGCAGCGCATCCGCCGGCGCCGAGGATAGCCGCACCTCACCGGGCGCGATTCGGAGATCGGCGAGCGGCGTTGTTGCCAGCCAGACAACCTCCGGCCCGGTATCGGACGGGCGCAACGCCGTGCAGGCAGCGGCGGCGGTATCGAGCGCGATGGGGCGCAGGAACAGCAGACCGACGGCGGCCAGCGCGGCACGATGGCGCCATGGCGGAACCTCCGTCCAACCCTGGCCGGCAGCGAAGCACAGCAGCCCCGCGAGTGGCAGCAGCGGGTTCTCAGCGGCGAAGTAGTTCTGCGTGCCGATGGCGACGCCGCAAGCGATCAGCGCGACCGGCAAGGCGAGCCGCCGCGCCAGCCCGGCGGTGAGGCGGCGCTCGCCCTCGGCCAGCATGGCGATCACCACCACCATCGAAAACCCTGGCATGGCCGACTGCGCCACCGCGACGAACTGCCAGAGCCGCGCCGGGTCCGCCTGCGCGGCGGCGGCGGCGCGGAGATCAGCGAGATAGGGCAGCAGGCTGCCGGTCACCGCCTCGATCGCCACCATCGGCAGCGCAAAGCCGAGCAGACCGCCCAGCGCGAAAGACAGCCGCGCACCCCGCCGCACCGCGAGCCAGGCGAGGCCTGCCACCCCGACGCCCGCGAGGAAATAGGTGATCTTGAGATGGAACAGCAGGCAGAGCAGCAGGCCGGCCAGCACGCCATCCCCTCGCCCCACCCGGCGCGGCAGCATGGCGGCCATCGCGAGCAGCCCGATCAGCGCCCAGCCGAAGCGGTTATAGGCGGCGTTGTAGGTGATGCCGTCCCACAAATCCCCGGGCTGGCGCGGCGAGGCGGCGACGAAGGCGGCGTATATCGCCAGCAGCGCCCCGCCCCAGCGCCCCAGCCGCCCCCAGGCCACCGCCCAGGCGAGCAAGGCGGCCGCAGTTCCGGCGATCAAATTGGCATAGACGATCGTCCGCGCCGAGACTGGCGCCAATGCCGCGGCCGCGCGAAACGGCAGCAAATAGAACAGCCCGAGCGGCGACTGGAAATCGACATGCGCGCGATCGCCGCGCAGCAGATGCAGCACCGCCTCAAGCGGGATGAACATGTCCTGCACCCAGCGGTCATAGAACACGCTACCGCGACAGAGTTGCAGCCAGCCGAGGCCCGCCAGCGCGGCGAATGGCAGCACGGCCGCCATGATCGCGGAGATTGGGGCGGCCGCCGTCTCGCGCTCCGTCATTTGACAGGACTCTCCGGGAAATCAGATACCACAAGCAGTTTCTGGCAGAGGGGCGGAATGAAGGCAACGACGCCGCCGGCCCATGAGACCGCGCCGGATACCCACACGCGGATCATGGTGTTCATTCCGGCCTATAATTGCGCGCCGCAAATCGGCCGGGTGATCGCGCAGTTCACCCCCGCGGTGATGCGCCATGTCAGCCGCCTCGTCGTCATCGACAACCGCAGCACTGACGACACGCTGGACCGCGCCCGTGACGCCCTCGCCAACTTGCCTGCGGATCGCTGGCTGCTGCTGCGCAACCGCGAGAATCACGGGCTCGGCGGTTCGCACAAGGTGGCGTTTGACCATGCGATCGCCCAGGGTTTCACCCATCTCGTGGTGCTGCACGGTGATGACCAGGGCAGCATCGCCGATCTGCTGCCGCTGCTCGATGCCGGCGCTCATCTCAGCTGTGACGCGCTGCTCGGCGGCCGGTTCATGCGGGGATCGCGCCTGCCCGGCTATTCCCGCCTGCGCACCGCGCTGAACCATCTCGCCAACTGGGCGCTCACCGCCATCACCTTCACGCGGGTGCATGATCTCGGCGCCGGGCTCAACCTCTACCGGGTCGCCGTTTTCGCTGATCGCGCTTATCTGCCGTTCATCGACACGTTGAGCTTCAACCAGATGCTGCTGCTGCACTCCCTCGACGCTGGTCATCGGCTGCACTTCTTCCCGCTGACCTGGCGGGAGGATGACCAGGTCTCCAACGCCCGCCTGGCCCACATGGGGGTGCGGCTCGCGCGGATCATGCTGGGTTATATGTTCAACCGGCGCGATCTGCTCACCCGAAATCTCGGCCGGGCGGACGGGCAGTATCTTAGCGAGATCATCGCCGGCGGGGCGGCATGACGGCGCGGCCACCGGTCAATCTGGTGATGCCGATGGCCGGGCGCGGCAGCCGCTTCGGCCGTGCCGGCTTTGGCCTGCCCAAACCGCTGCTGACGCTGGACGGCCAGCCGTTCTTCTGGTGGGCCACGGAATCGGTGCGCCGCAGCTTCGATGTGCGCCGCCTTGTCTTCGTCGTGTTGCAGGAACACATCGCCGAACACGCGATCGACCGGGTGATCCTGGACCGTTTTCCCGCAGCCGAACTTGTCGCGCTGCCCGACGTCACCTCCGGCGCGCTCGCCACCGCGACGGCCGGCTGCGGTGGGCTCGATGACGGATTCCTGCTGGTGAATGACTGTGACCAGGCCTTCCGCGCCGAAGCTCTGGCCGCTGCCCTGCCGGGAATGGCCGACGCATCCGGCGTGCTGTGCCACTTCCACGCGCGCGACCCGCGCTACTCCTTCGCCCGCTACGACGACGCCGGCCACCTGGTGGAGACCGCGGAAAAGCGTGCCATCAGCGACCTGGCGATCGCCGGGCTCTACGGGTTCCGCGATGCCGCGACCTTCCTGCGCCATGCCGAGGACTACACGCGCACCTGCCCCTACGACGAGCTGTTCATCAGTGGCGTCTACAACACCATGGTCGCGGCCGGGGAGACGGTGCGCGGGGTGATGCTGGACGCACATCTCTCCTTCGGCACCCCCGAGGAATTCGCCGCCGCTTCGGGGCGCGCGGGCACGCTATGGACCTCATGACGGCGCTGCTATTCGCCACCGCTTTGGCCATGCTGCTGGTCGGCCATCTCGTGCGCGTCGCGCGCTGGATGCTGCTGCTGCGGCAGATCGGCCGGCCGGAGCCGGGGGCCGGGTTCCTCGCTTTGTCGCTCGCCTATGTGCTCAACACCTTCCTGCCGCTGCGCCTCGGCGAAATCGCCCGCGTGCTGCACTACGCCGCCCGCACCCGGGCTGACCCCGCCTATGTGCTGGCGAGCATCGTGGTGGAGCGCGCCTTTGACGTGGTGGCGGTTGCCGCCATTCTCGCCGGATTGCCCGCCGCCGGCGTGCTGAGCGGCGGCGCCGCGCTGGTCTGGGCTCTGGCGATGGCCGCCGTCGCGCTCGGCGTGCTGGCCGCCGCGGTGCTGCTGGACGCCTCGCCCCGGCTGCGCCGCCTCGTCTGGTTCGCCGCCCTGCCGTTCAATGCCCGCATTCGTGTGGTGGTGCTGGATACCGCCTGGTCGATCCGCGAAGTGCTGCTGGAAAGCGGAGCGAACTGGGCGCGCATCCTCGGCCAGAGCATCGCGATGTGGGGGCTCTACCTCATGTCCTACCGGCTGCTCTCGCTCGCCAGCGGCATCGGGTTCGAGCGGCTGTTCGACATCATCCACGGCACCCCGCTCGCCCCGGCGCTGCTCACCACGCTGCGCGCCGGCGCCGGCGAGGCAATTCCGCTGCTGCTCTACAGCTTCGTGCCCTTCGCGCTCATCCTCGGCTACGCGCTGGCAGCCCGGCGCACCGGGCTCAGCCTGCGCGGCGATATCTCGCTGCTCTCGAGCCCGCTGCTCTACGCGCACCGCTCCGCCCGCGCCCGCAGCCGCTTCCTTGAGACCGAGCAGTATGACGGGTTCCTGGTGCGCCGTTTCAGCGGCACCGGCGATCTCGTCGCCGATTTCGAGATGCACGCCATCGATGACGCGGTGGTGCAGCGCATGTTCCGCGGCGGGTCGGACGCGCTGACCGCGATGGTGCGGGTGGGCGGTGCGCTGCAAATCCGCAAATACGCGCGCGGCACGGCGGCCGATAAGCTGGAGGCGCAGCACGACTGGCTTGCGCGCCACGCCGCCGACCTGCCGGTGGTGCGCCTCGCCACCCGCTCCCGCGCCGGGCGGCGCTTCCTCTACGACATGGAGTATTCGCCGACCTCGCGCGACCTGTTCGACGTCATCCACACCTACGACACCGCGCGCGGCTGGGGCATTTTGCAGGATGTGCTGGCCCATATCGCCGCCCAGCACGCCGCCAGCGCCGGGGTGGACGCCAATGACGCCATTGTCGCGCGCTATGCGGCAGAAAAGATCACCGCCAATCTCACGGCGATCCGCGCCGCCTATCCGCCGTTCTTCGAACGCGCGACTGTCTCAGTGAACGGCGCCGAGTTCGATCTCGCCCTGCTCGACTGCCTCGCCGCCCCCGGCTTCCTGCCGCCGCGCCTGTCCCTGCGCGGCACCGCGGATATCCATGGTGACCTCACCATCGAGAACATCCTGGCCGACCCCGCCCGGCCCGGCGGCTGGTTCCTGATCGACCCCAATATCGGCAACGTGTTTGAATCGCCGCTGCTGGATTTCGCCAAGCTGATGCAATCCCTCCATCTCGGCTACGAATCGCTGAATCGCGACGCCACCTGCGCCTTCGCCGCCGGCGAACTTACCGTGCCGATCCTGCGCACCGCGCAGTACGACCTGCTCTACCGGCAAATGGTGGACTGGCTGACGGATCGCTTCGGCACCGAGGGAGTTCGGGAAATCCGCCTGCACGAGATCGTCCACTACTTCCGCCTCACCCCCTATAAATTCCGCAAAAGCACGGCAACCGGCCTCGCCTTCCTCGGCTGCCTCTGCGTGTTGGTGCGGGAGTATGTGGCGGAGTACGAAACCTAGCTGGTCGGTGCGGCGACTCGCGCGGCGCCGATAATGCTGCCATCGGGCGCCTGAAGCAGCACGGCATGCGCCTCGCCCTCCGGCACCGCGAGCCGCAATTCAGCGGCTTCACCCTTCCAAGCACTGGCAGACACCAGGCTGCGCACGATATTGGCCTCCACCAGCATCGCTCCCGCGTTCTCGCCGCGCGGCACCTGGGTGCGGTGCTCGCGGTCATACCCCACCAGCAGGAGCCGTCCGCTCCCCTGGCCCGCTCCAATCGTGACACTGATCCCCGCTCCGTTGCGGCTGGCCGAGAGCGGCACCGTGACGACCGAAGCCGCCGCCCGGGCGATCGCGCGGCGCAGCTCAGCGAAATCGGAGCCCACCACGTCCTGCGTGCCATCCACCACCGCCTGCGGGGTGTAGATCCCGCCGATGCCGGAGATCGCCCGGTAGGCCCGCTGCCGGTCGGTGGCCGCCTCGAAGGAGAAGGGATCGGGCCAGCCCAGCCGGTTCCAGTAGGTGACGTGGAATGCCAGCGGCAGCACGTCGGCCCGGCTGCGCGCGAGTTCGGCGAGGATGCGATCCGCCGGCGGGCAGGACGAACAGCCCTGCGAAGTGAACAGCTCCACCACCACCGGGCGAGCCGGCTCGGCGGCAGCGAATGTCGGGAGAGCAGCGATCATCAGGGCCAGCAGTGTCGGGCGCATCGGAACCTCCGCATTGGTAGAGCTAATGACGGCCCAGCAGCGAGAACGTTACAGGATGATCCTAGGCAGACCCGCATGGCGGCGATAGCATCCTCAATATCGCTCATAGGGGAGGCTCGGATGCGGCTATTGAAGGCGGCACTGGTTGGGGTGGGGCTCATCGCGGCGTCCGGCCCGACATTCGCGGCGGGCACGCTGCGCATCGGCACCCAGGAGGAGCCCGACCGGCTCGACCCCGCGCTCGGCGGCACACTCGGCGGCCGCTTCGTCTTCACCGTGATGTGCGACAAGCTGTGGGACCTCAAGCCCGACCTCTCCTTCGCCCCGCAACTCGCCACCAAGTGGGACTGGGCCGCCGACGGCCGCGCGTTGACCGTCACGCTGCGCGAGGACGTCACCTACCACGACGGCGAGAAGATGACGGCCGAGTCCGTCGCCTGGAACCTCGAACGCTATCGCTCCGCCGCCGACAGCGTGCGCAAGGGCGAGCTCAAGGCCGTCGCCGGGATTGACGTGGTGGATGCCCGCACCGTGCGCATCCGCCTGTCCGCGCCAAACGCCCCCCTGCTCGCCGCACTCTCCGATCGCGCCGGCATGATGGTCTCGCCCAAGGCGGTGGAGAAGGCGGGCAAGGACTTCTTCATCGCACCGGTTTGCTCCGGCCCCTACAAGTTCACCGAGCGCGTCGCGCAGGACCGCATCGTGCTCGACCGCCACGCCGGCTACCGGGACCAGGCGGCGCTCGCCTTCGACCGCGTGGTAATCCGCCCGACGCCCAACTCCTCCGTCCGCCTGGTCAATCTCCAGGCCGGACAGCTCGACATATTGCAGGACCTCGCGCCCACCGATGCCGGCAAGGTGCGCGCCGATGCCAAGCTGAAGCTCACCACCACCACCGGGCTTGGCTACTCCGCTATCACCTTCAATATCGGCAATGGCGCCAAGGCTGACCTCCCCTTCGGCAAGGACAAGCGGGTGCGCGCCGCACTCGAAGCCGCGATCGACCGCAATGTCATCAACCAGGTGGTGATGGACGGGCTGTTCGTGCCGAACAACCAGACGGAGGCGCCCAACAGCCCCTATTTCAACAAGGCCCGCCCCGTGCCGGCGCGAGACGTCGCCCGCGCCAAGGCGCTGTTGAAAGAGGCCGGGCTCGAAAAAGTCACCCTCGAACTCCGTGCTACCAACACGCCCCGCGACCAGCAGGTTGCCGAAGTCATCCAGTCGATGGCCGCCGAAGCCGGCATCGACGTTAAAGTGATGACCGCCGAAAGCAACGCCAACATCGCCGCCATGACTGCGGGTGACTTCACCGCCCATATCAGCAACTGGTCCGGCCGCGCTGACCCCGACCCCAATATCTCCATCTACATCGCCGGCGATAGCTTCCAGAACTGGGGCAAATACGCCTCCATCCCCTTCAACACCGCCCTCGAACGCGCCCGCGGCGAAACCGACTCCGCCAAACGCGCCGCCATCTACCACGAAGTCGCCGCCATCTACACCGACGACCGCCCCATGCTGCCCCTGTACAACGTCACCTGGCTCTTCGCCCATGACGTGAAGCTGAAAGGCTTCACCCCCGTCCCCGACGGTCTGATCCGCGTGCAGGGGATGCGGATTGACTGATGGCGGAAGGAACAAGGCCAGGGGCTCGGCCCGTCGCGCGAAGGCGCGCAACGGATCTGGCAGGGGTCAAGGGGGTGTACAGACCGGAGACCTACGTATTACCAATCGTCAATGACAAGAAACCATGCACCCAATCGCGCAGTCCGATGGTCATGATACGCCACGGCTGTTCCGTGAGTTTGTTCCATGCGTAGCAGCAGTGGTCGATGATATCGTCGTATGAGGTGAACACCCTGTTCGACGGCCAGTTTTCGCGCATGAACTGCCAGACGTTCTCGGCCGGGTTGAGTTCTGGTGCGCGTGGCGGCAAGTGCATCAGGGTGATGTTTGACGGCACCTTGAGGTTTTGGGACATGTGCCACCCCGCCTGATCAAGCATCAAGACGGCATGTGCATCGGCGGCGACACTGTCCGCGACTTCGGCGAGGTGGAGGCTCATCGCCGCGGTGTCGCAGTGGGGCAGGACGAGGGCGGCGCCCTGCGCGATCTCCGCCAGCGCGGCGGGGAAGTTTTTTCGAATGTCTCCAGGCTCTCCGGGTCCTGCGCGTGATGATGGGGACGGGCTGACAACTTTCGATAGCCGAGGTGGCGCAACTCGCGTCCGACGGTCTCGACGCTGATCGAGACACGGCACTCCTCAAACACCCAATGCGCCAGGTCGGCCAACCGCCAGCGCACCACGTCATGAACTGCCGGATCGGGGGCCTTGCTCCACCCGGGCGCTGAGTGCCTGGCGCTGCGCATCATCGAGGCGCCGCGTCGGTTCCGGCGCCTTGCGAGCGATCAGCCCCGCCGGGCCATCGGCGTTGAAGCGAACCACCCAGTCCCGCACGATCTGCAACC
>CAIPLM010000082.1 GCA_903865895.1 uncultured Rhodospirillales bacterium
CCTCGCCACCGGCGAGGGAGGGGATCAGGCGAAACGCCTAGCTATTCGGCCCACGCTCCATCGAATAGGGCTGCCAGCGGCGCAGGTTCGTCTTCGTGAGCACCGTCGGGTTCACGCAGCTCATCGGCCAGCGGCCGCCGAGCAGCAGCGCGAGTTCCTGGCCGACGCGGCGCTTGCGGGCCGGGTCGAAGCGGGCGCTGGCGGAGGCGTTGTGCGGGGAGAGGATCACGTGCGGCATCTGCAGCAGCGGGTTGTCCTGCTGGGCGGGCTCCACCTCGAAGACGTCGATGCCGGCGCCGGCGATCCACTTCTCCTGCAGTGCCTTGATCAGGCCGCTCTCCTGCACCGTCGCGCCGCGGCCGGTGTTGATGAAGATGGCGTTCTTCTTCATCATCTTGAAGTGCTTCTCCATCAGCATGCCCTGCGCCTCCGGCGTCGCCGGGGCGTGCATGGAGATGAAGTCGGACTTGGTCAGCACTTCCTCGAACGTCGCGGGCTCCACGCCGTAGGGCGGCATCACCAGCTCTTCGATGAACGGGTCATAGGCGATCATGCGCAGGCCGAAGGCCTTGGCGCGCATCGCAACCGCGCGGGCGACGTGGCCGAAGGCGATGAAGCCGAGCGTCATGCCCATCAGGCGCGGCACTTCCAGCAGCTGCGGGCGGCCATCGCGCCAGCGGCCTTCGCGCACCATGCGGTCCTGCTCGATGGCGCGGCGATGGGTGGAGAGCAGCAGCATCATCGCGTGGTCGGCGACTTCCTCGATGAAGGTATCGGGGCAGTTGGTGACCGGCATGTTGCGCGCGGTCGCGGCGGCGACGTTGACGTAGTCCACGCCGACGGTGCCGAGCACGATGCCGCGGCAGCGCTCGGGCAGGGCGGCGATCATCTTGGGCGAGAAGGACATGCCCTTGGCGTAGATCGCGTCGGCATCCTGCGTGCCGGCGATGAAGCCCTCTTCGGTGGCGGGGCACTCGACGATCTCGGCATCCATGCCGGCGAGCGCTTCCATCTCATAGTCATAGCCACCGCCGGCGACGGTGAAACTCGCGCCCTCCGGGGTGACGATCTTGAACTTGGCCATTCCTGGTGTCTCCTTGGTGGAACCCTATTGCGGCGGGCGGGCGCGAACGGCCGCCTCGTTGACGTCGATGCCCCAGCCCGGCGCGGTCGGCAAGACCAGTTCGCCGTTTTCGATGCGCGGCACATCCGTGAAAAACTCATCGCGCCAGGCGACGCTGTCGATATCGATCTCCATGATGCGGAAATTGGGGATGGCGGCGCAGAAATGCGCCGAGATCATGGTGCAGACATGGCCGTAGAAATTATGCGGCGCGCAGTTGATTTCGTAGACCTCGGCCATCGCCGCCGTCTTCACGCTCTCGGCCAGCCCGTTCCACACCACGTCGATGATCGCCACATCGGCGCCATGCGCGTCGAAATACGGCTTGAACTCGCGGCGATGGCACAGCGTCTCATAACTGGCGATCGGGCAGGGGGAGATGGCGCGGATATCCGCCATCGACGCCGGATCATGCATGTCGATCTCAAGCCAGGTGAGGTTGTACGGCGCCATGGCGCGGGCGATCTGGCGGAATCCCTCGGTCTTGAAGTGGAAGTTGACGTCGAGCATCAGCCCCATCTCCGCCCCGGCCCCCTCCCGGCAGGCCGCAACCGTGGCGGCCGCCGCATCCACGATGGCGTTGTCCCAATTCAGCTCCGGCCAACCCGGCGTGCGCCCGAACCCCGGCGAGAACGGCACCAGCTTGCCATCCCGCGCCGGCATGATGTTGGTTTTCAGCGCCCGATAGCCGAGCTTGCGGATATCCTCGCAGTGCCGCGCGAGATCGTCATAAGTGACGAGCGGCTTCACGCCCATGAGGTCGGCATTGCGCACCCGGTAGGTCCCGGTGTGAGACCAGTAGACCGGAATGCGATCCCGCACCGGCCCGCCGAACAGGGCGTAGACCGGCACGCCGAGATCCTTCGCCTTGATGTCGAGCAGCGCATTCTCGATCGCCGCGATCGCTTGGTGGTTGATGCCGCCGCGGGATTGCCGGGTGGCGACATGCAGCGTCGAGATCAGCCGCTCGACCGGGCGCGGGTCCTGCCCGATCAGCGATTGCGCGAGGGTC
Source organism: uncultured Rhodospirillales bacterium (assembly GCA_903865895.1). Lineage (GTDB taxonomy): Bacteria > Pseudomonadota > Alphaproteobacteria > Acetobacterales > Acetobacteraceae > CAIYPH01. The sequence goes on from CAIPLM010000082.1 coordinate 2,136, forward strand.
TCCACCACGGTCGAGAGCCCGGCGCTGCCGAAACTCTCATTGTATTCGGACCAGCCGATGATGCCGCAGGCGGTGGTAATCTTCAGGAACGAGAATAATCGCCAGCCGGCATTGGCGCGCAGGGTTTCAACGGAGCGGATTTTCATGTTTCCTCCACGCGGCGGTCATTGCGCGCCGCGAGACA
>CAIPLM010000083.1 GCA_903865895.1 uncultured Rhodospirillales bacterium
GGTTGGCCTCACCCAGGTGCACGGGCCGGATGTCGCCACCGTCGAGACCGCCTGGCGCCCCGGTGAGGGGCCGAGGGCGGATGCGATGGTGACGGATCGGCCGGGCATCGCGCTCGGCATCGTCACCGCCGATTGCGCCCCGGTGCTGTTCGCCGATGCCTTGGCCGGGGTGATCGGCGCCGCCCATGCCGGCTGGCGCGGCGCGGCGGGCGGCGTGCTGGAGGCGACGCTTGCCGCCATGGTCGCGCTCGGCGCCCGCCGCGATCGCATCGCCGCCGCCGTCGGCCCCTGCATCGGCCAGGCGAGCTACGAGGTGACGGCAAGCCTGCGGGACCCCGTTCTGGCGCGCGATGCCGCAAATGCCCGCTTCTTCGCGCCGGGCCTGGATGCCGAGCACTGGCAGTTCGATCTCGCCGGCTACTGCGTGCATCGCCTCGCCGCCGCCGGGGTGGTATCCGCCATCGCCACCGGGCAGGACACTCTGGCCGAGCCCGACCGCTTCTTCAGCCATCGCCGCCGCACCCTGGCCAAGGCCGGCCCGATCGGCCACCAGATCTCGGTGATCACGCTATGATTCGCGCTTTCACACTCCTGCTGGTGCTCGTGCTCGCGGCCTGCGGCGGATTGCCGCGGCCCTTCGAGGGGCATTCCGGCGCCAATGCGCTGCGCCTCGCCGAGCCGCCGCCGGCCCGGCTCGTGGTGCCGGTGCCGCGCTCGATATTCCTTCCGGAGGGCCCAGCCAGCGACCTCGCCCGCGTGCTGGCCGAGAACCTGCTGGATGCCGAGGTGCCCGCCTATACCGGCGTGCCCAAGCGTGGCGACTGGCAACTCCTGATCGAGGCGGATCATCGCGGGCCGGACGTCGTGCCGACCTACCGGGTGATCGACCCATCCGGCGAGCAGCGCGGCATCACCGAGGGGCTGCCGGTGCCGACCACGCTGTGGGTGGGCAATCCCCCGCTGCGCCGCATCTCCGGCGAGGCGACACCGCGCGTCGTCTCCCTGCTCAGCCGCATCGAGGCGGCGCGGCGGCAGTCCGACCCCAACAGCCTGCAGAACCGCGCCCCCCGCCTGTTCCTCACCGGCATCACCGGCGCGCCCGGCGACGGCAACGCGGCGCTCACCAAGATGGTCAAAGCGGAGCTGGTGAAGGTCGGGCAGGATATGCAGGACGAGGTGAAGGGCGCCGATTTCACGCTGTCCGCCGAGGTCAGCGTCGTGCCGGCTGGCGGCGGCAAGCAGCGGGTGGAGATCCAGTGGATCGTCATCGATGCCAAGGGCTCCGAGGCGGGCCGGGTGGTGCAGCTCAACGAGATCCAGGCCGGGCTGCTCGATCGCTATTGGGGTGACGTCGCCCTGGTGGTGGCGCAGGAGGCTGCCGGCGGGGTGAAGGACGTCATCATCAATCGCATCGCAGCCAAGTGAAGCTGTGCGCCGGCGACTCCGCCGCGCTTCGTGGACTTTGACAGCATGCGTTGCTAGAAGGCGCCCGACACCTCGCCCCGCTTGTTGAGTAACCCGACGCCCTCGCCTGGCATCGCCCAACCAGGAAAGCCGCCGATGAAGATCGTCGCCTGCAACAGCAACCGCCCCCTCGCCGAGGCGGTGGCAGCCGCACTCAATTTGCCGCTGACCCGGGCGTCCGTCCGCCGGTTCGCCGACATGGAAGTGTTCGTGGAGCTCCACGAGAACATCCGCGGCGAGGACGTCTTCGTCGTCCAATCGACGTCGTACCCGGCCAACGACAACCTGATGGAACTGCTGATCACCTTCGATGCGCTGAAACGCGCCTCGGCCCGGCGGATCACCGCGGTCATCCCCTATTTCGGCTACGCCCGGCAGGACCGCAAAAGCGGTGGCCGCACCCCGATCAGCGCCAAGCTGGTCGCCAACCTCATCACTGAGGCCGGCGCCGACCGCGTGTTGACGATGGATCTCCACGCCGGGCAGATCCAGGGCTTCTTCGACATCCCCGTGGACGACCTCCGTGCCGCGCCCCTGTTTGCGCGGCACATCCAGGAGAATTACGCGGGGCGCGATATCATGATCGTCTCGCCGGACGTCGGCGGCGTGGTCCGTGCGCGGGCGCTGGCGACCCGCCTCAACATCGATCTTGCCATTATCGACAAGCGGCGTGAGCGGGCCGGTATCTCCGAGGTGATGAACGTGATCGGCGAAGTCGCCGGGCGCGATTGCATCCTGCTCGATGACATCGTCGATTCCGGCGGCACGCTGTGCAATGCGGCCGCCGCCCTGATCGAACGCGGCGCCAAATCGGCCTCGGTTTACACCACCCATGGCGTGCTCTCCGGCGGCGCGGTGGCCCGCATCGCCGCGAGCCCGATCGAGATGCTCACCATCACTGATAGCATCCTGGCGACCGAGGCCGTCCGCCTTGCCTCCAACATCCGTCAGGTTACCATCGCGCCGCTGATCGCCGAAGCGATGCGGCGGATCAACGATGAAAGCTCGGTCAGCTCGCTGTTCGACTGATCCGCCCGAAGGAACCGCCCAGTGCCCCTCATCCAACGCGCCTTCTGGTTCCTCCGCCACGGCGAAACCGACTGGAACGCCCAGGGCCTCTCCCAAGGCAATGTCGATATCCTCCTGAACGAGACCGGCCGCGCCCAGGCCGTCGCGGCGGCTGCCATGCTCGCCAATCGCGGCATCGCCACTATCGTCGCCTCCCCGCTCTCGCGGGCGCATGACACGGCGCTCGCGGTCGCGGCCACCACCGGGCTGAAGGTGCAGCTCGAAGAGGGGCTGCGCGAAGTCTCCTTCGGCGCCCAGGAAGGCCAGCCGATGTCTCAGTGGTTCAACGACTGGGTGGCCGGCAGCTACACGCCCGATGACGCCGAGAGCTTCGCCGATCTGCGCGCCCGGGCAATCGCGGCGATCAATCGCTCGCTCGACCTCACCGCCCCCGTGCTGATCGTCGCCCATGGCGCCTTGTTCCGCGCGCTGCGGGCCGAGATGGGGCTCGAACCCAACGTGCGCACCCCCAACGCCATGCCATTCTTCTGCCGGCCCGGCACGCCGTGGGAGCTGATCCCCGCTTCGGATCTCTAGGACGAGCGTCTTCTTTTGACGTCCTGGCTGGCGAGGAACTCCGCCCGCAACGCCAGCCCGAGCCCCGGCCCCTCCATCGGATACAGCATCCCCTGCTCGATCCGCGGCAGCGCCGTCACCACCTCGCCATACCAGCCCCGCGTATAGGCCCGCACCGTCTCCTGGATCATCGCATTGCGTGCGGAGAGCGAGAGATGCGTGCCGGCGACGAACCCCACCGGCCCCGTGCAGTCATGCGGCGCGATCGGGATCTGCCAGGAATCCGCCAGCGCGATAATCTTCTGCGCCTCGGAAATCCCCCCGCACCACCCCGCATCGAAGGACACCACCCCCACCGCCCGCTGCTCCAGCAGGCGGCGGAAACTCTCCTTCGGCGCCGTGGTCTCCGACGCCAGGATGGGAATACGGGTGAAGCGTGCCAGTTCCGCCAGCCCCTCGGCATCATCCATACGGATCGGGTCCTCGAACCAGGTGGGCTCCAGCGGCTCCAGCGCACGGAAAATCCGCTTGGCGCTCTCGATGTCCCACATCGAATGCAGCTCGACCATCAGGTCCATCTGCCGTCCCACCGCCTCGCGAATGAGCCGGAACGGCCGCACCGCCTCCTCGATCTGCGCAGTCGTGATCGACATCCGCCCATTCGCCTCCGCGGCATAATCGAACGGCCAGATCTTCATCCCCGTGATGCCCTCGGAGAGCAGGTCCCGCGCCAACTCGGCTGGGCGCTCCATGAAGCCGCGCAGATCGTCGTAAAGTTCGGTGCGGGGGCGCTCGGCCGTCTCGGCATCGAGGCCGAACCAGCGGTCGATCGAACTGCGGGACTTGGTCACGTAATGCGGCCCGGCGCAGGTGTTGTAGATGCGGATGCGATCTCGCGCGAGGCCGCCGAGCAGGCGATGAACGGGCATGCCCGCCTGCTGGCCCATGAGGTCCCACAACGCGATATCCACCGCCGAAGCCGCCCGCATCTCCACCCCCGAGGAGGCGTAGCCGACGGGCGTGCGCATCAACTGCGCGCTGATCTGCCCGATCCGCGTGGCATCAGCGCCGAGCACCATCGGCGCCACCACCTCATGCAGATGGGTCTCCACCGCGGCCGGGTAGAAGAACGTCTCGCCGAGGCCGATCAGGCCGTTCTCGGTCTCGATATGGAGCCAGACGAGGTTGTCGTGGAAATCGGCGCGGATGGTTTCGAGTGCGGTGATGCGCATGGGTCAGCGGCCCCCTTCCCAGGACTCCGGCGTCTGCCGGGACGTATGCCGAAAATGGACGATTTCTATGGTGCTGACCGACACCCGATACACCAGCTTGTAGGGGTATCGAACCATTGGGATGGCTCGCAAATCTGCCCGGCCGGGGATCGGATGGCCGGAGAGCGGCCAATCGCTGATGCGTGCAATCATGGCAGCGAAGTGCCGGCGGAAGTCGGCGAGCGTGGAAGGGAATTCGCGTTGGGTCAGGGCAAGAGCGGCTTCGATATCCCGCCTTGCCCTTGCCGAATAGATCAGGCTCATCCCTGGCAATAGCGATCGAACAGCGCCTCGATTTCTTCCGGCCGGACGACTCGCCCCGCCGCGATATCGGCGAGTCCTTCGTCAATCGCGGCAAATTCGTCAGGCGTGACACTCGCGGACCCACCCCGTAACCCCGCATCCATCTCGGCCGCAATCTCCGCGAGCTCGGCCTGCAAATGCTCCGGCCAATCGGCAGCGAGCTGCATCACCCGGTCCAACGCGGCGTTGCCCATCACACGGCTCCTGTTCAGCGGTGCCAGATTATCACAGCGCCAACCCGCCATGCCACCAATGCGCGAAGGGGTCGGCATGGATGATGCTGTCCATCGTCACGTCAGAGACGCGCGGCAGGTTGGTGCCCTCCACCTGGTGGTTGATGTTGCGCAGCCCCTCGATCGACTCCTCCACCCCCGCATAGGGGAAATCGGTGCCGAAGTAGATCTTGTTGCGGTCGTGAATGGTGTATTCCTGGGCGCAAATCAGAATGTTGTAATACTGCCACGGCCGGTAATGCAGCGCCGAGACCTCGCAATACACATTGGGCTGCTTGCGGGCGATGACGATGCATTCCTCGTACCAGGGATGCCCCATATGGGCCATGATCATCTTCAACTCGGGATGCCGCAGCGCGATCTCCTCGACATAGATCGGCCGCCCGAAATCCACCGGCGCATTGCGGGCATAGGTGGTGCCCATATGCATGGTCAGCGGCAAATTGTGCCGGATACAGAATTTATAGAATGGCTCCATCCGCGGATCGAGCAGCGAAACCCCGTTATAGATCGGCCCGAACTTCACGCCCTTCAGCTTGAGGTCGATCACCGCGTGTTCCAGCAGGTCCATCGCATCGGCCCGGCGCGGATCGAGTGCGGCGAAGCCGACGAACTTGCCGGGATACTTCGCCACCGTCGCCGCAGTGATCTCGTCATCGCCATCGATGCCGGAGCTGTCGTGGTAGCGCAGCGAAAACAGGATCGCCTTGTCCACCCCGGCCATGCCCTGGAATACCGTCTCCGGGTCGGCCTTCAGCGGCGGCGCGCCGGGGCGGAAGAACTTGGTCTCGTTCTTCAACAGCGGCAGAACGTGCCGGTCCTCGTACACATTGACGTGGCAATCAACGATCATGATCAGAGAATCCCGTACTTGGCGAAAACCTCACCGAGGGAGATGCCAGCCTGCAGATCGGCAAGGGTGGATTTCTCGCCCTTGAGCTTCTCGAAGGCGGCCGCCAGCACTTCGGCCTCGATCGCCTGCGGCACCACCACCACCCCGTCGGCATCGCCGAAAATCAGGTCACCGGGGCTCACCTTCACGCCGGCGCACTCGATCGGCACGTCCACCGCCATGATCTTGCCGCGCCCCTTGCTGTCGAGCGGGCCGATCCCGCCATGGAACACCGGGAAGCCCATCGTGCGGATGGCGCGAATGTCCCGCACCAGCCCGTCCATCAGTGCCCCGGCGGCGCCGCGCACCTTGGAGGCGGTGCTGAGCAACTCGCCCCACGGCGCGATGCGCCCGGTCTTGCCGCAGGAAAACACCGGGATCTGCCCGGGCTGCAGGCTGTCGATCAGCGCGATCTCGTTCTCGTAGGGGTTCTCGCCCTCCTTCACCTCGTACACATCCATGAACAGCGCGGTGCGCGCGCGCCCAACCATGATGGAGGCATCATCGAGCGGGCGGATGGAGGGGGGAAACGCCTGGTTCATATAGCCAAGGCTGTCGAGCACGTCCGACAGCAGCGAAGCGAACAGGCGGGTGCGGATTTCGGTCAGATCGGTCATGGCTTTTCTCCCGGCGACATTCGCCGCAGAGTGGGTCCGCCCGCGCCTTGCGTCAATGTGGCGGAAATGGCTGATAATTGTGTAAACGGAACAATTAGGACGAGCGAAAATCCACCCACCGGGCCGGATTTTGAAAAATCAGGCACCGTGTGCCGGCCGCACGCGCGACGGAGGCCAGCGCGCCGACGATCCGGCAGCGGGAAGGCGGTCCGCGATATCCCACGGCGATCGGCCGCGGCTGCCTGGGCGGTGCAAGCCACGTCAGCCGGCAAACGCGATTTCGTCAGGCGCAGGCGGAAGCGCGGCGCGCGCGGCTGTGCCGGGCGCTGCGTCGGGGAGGCCGGAGCGTCTGATGCAATCCTGGCGCTACCATCCGGCGCCGGCATGGCGGCAAACCGCGCCAATGCTTCCAGCAGCGCCGCCACCGCCAGGACAAGCGCCGCCAGCCAGGCCGGGAGGGCCTTGGCGAATAGGCGTAGCTCGGCGATGTCCGACACAACATTCATGGCGCGAAAGCTAACTGATCGCCACAAGCCGATCAAGGAAATTGTCCGTTATTTGAGGATTAAAGTCTATCAACGCGCCATCCCCCGCCTCCGACGCACCCATGGCCCTTGCGGCCCGGCCGGGGCGGGACTTACCATCGGGAAGACACCCGCTACAGGGGTGACGGGGACGGAACGAACGATGAGTTGGGAAGCCGAGCTTGAGGAATTGCGCCGCCGCCAGGCGCTGACGCGGCAAATGGGCGGGGCCGAGCGGGTCGCCCGGCAGCACAAAGGGGGGCGGCTCACGGTGCGTGAGCGGATCGAGCGCATGCTCGATGCCGACAGCTTCCACGAAACTGGCGAAATCGCCGGCAAGGCCCGCTACGATGCGGAGGGCGAGCTCCAGGAGCTGGTGCCCGCCAATTGCGTGTTCGGCCGCGGCCGCGTCGATGGCCGGCAGGTCGTGATCTGCGGCGATGATTTCACCGTGCGCGGCGCCTCCGCCGACAGCTCCATCCCCCACAAATTCCGCATGTCCGAGGACATGGCGAAACAGTTCCGTATGCCGATCATCCGCATCATCGAGGGCTCGGGCGGCGGCGGCTCGGTGAAAACCATCGAGACCACCGGGCGCGCCAATCTGCCCGGCGGCGTCTATTCCGCCAGTGGCTCGGACCTCACGGTCGAGAACATGGGCCTCGTCCCCGTCGTCGGCCTCGGCCTCGGCTCGGTCGCCGGCCTCGGCGCCGCCCGGCTGGTGGCCAGCCACTATTCGGTGATGGTGAAGGAAATCTCCGCCGTTTTCGTCGCAGGCCCACCGGTGGTCGAGCAACTCGGCGAGCCGCGCACCAAGCAGGAGCTCGGCGGCTGGGAAATCCAGGTCGGCTGCGGCGCGGTGGATGACGCGGTCGACACCGAGGACGAAGCCTTCGCCCGCGCGCGCCGCTTCCTCTCCTATCTCCCCTCCTCGGTGCATGACGTTCCGCCGCGCGCCAAACCGCGCATGGACCGCGACCGCGCCGACGAGGCGCTGATCTCCCTCATCCCGCGCGACAAGCGCCAGCCCTACCACATGCGCCGGGTGATCCGCTCGGTGGTGGACCACGACAGCTTCTTCGAAATGGGCCAGGCCTTCGGCCGCGGCATCATCACCGGCCTCGCCCGGCTCGATGGCTGGCCGGTCGCGGTCATGGCCGGCGATCCGCTTTATGGCGGCGGCGCCTGGGATGCCAATGCCTGCCAGAAAATCATCCGCTTCCTCGATCTGGCCCAGACGTTCCATTTGCCCGTCGTTCACCTGGTCGATTGCCCCGGCTTCGCGGTCGGCCTCGCCGCCGAACGCACGGCGACCATCCGCTGGGGCATGCGCACCCTCACCGCGATCAACCAAACCACGGTGCCCTGGTGCAGCATCATCGTGCGCAACGTTTTCGGCGTCGGCGGCCTCGCCCACCAGCCCGGCAACCGCATCGCGCTCCGCTACGCCTGGCCCTCCGCCGCCTGGGGCTCCCTGCCGCTCGAAGGCGGAATCGAGGCCGCCTACAAGGCCGAAATCGACGCCGCGGAAGACCCGGAGGCCCATCTCAACAAAATCAAGAAGCGCCTCGACGACCTGCGCTCCCCCTTCCGCACCGCCGAGGCATTCTGGGTCGAAGAAATCATCGATCCCCGCCATACCCGCCGCCTGCTGTGCGATTTCGCCCACATGGCCGCCCCGCTGCGCCAGCCCGGTCCGTCGCAGTTTGCGATGCGGCCGTAGGAAGGAAGCGGTTCTTTTTTGAAAAAAAGAACCAAAAAACTTTTGCGACTTTACTCTGAGCGCGCTCTCTGGGGAGTGTCCCGAAGGCAATAAACGGTCGTTCCATGGTGTCGGCCCGCATACTGCACGCCGCCGAAGCGTTATTTCCTGAACGTGTAAAAGTTTTTTGCTCCTTTTTTTCAAAAAAGGAGCCCTTCCTTCCACTTGCCGTTACCCTTCTTGCTTCGCTCCCATCCCGGCGAGCGCGAAGCGCGTCACCTGCCGAAGCTATCCCACAAAACCTGCCCAACCTCGCCCATCAGTGTCTCGATCCGAACGTTCGCTTCTACCAGTTGGCGCGAGTTGCCATGCGGCAGTTCCGTGGGGTCGAAGGTGAACATCGCAAAGGCGATGGTGTCGCCCGGGCCGCGGCGGATCAGGCCGGTGTCGTTGCGCAGGCCACGCAGTGAGCCGGTCTTGTTGGCCACGCTGCCAGTGGGCAGGAAGCGCGGCACCCGGTTCTGGTAGTGCTGATACTCCATGATGGCGATCATGTCGGCACAGTCCTCTGGCGTGCCAGCCTCGTTGCGCTGGATCATCGCCAGCAGGGCTGCGAGGTCGCGCGCCGAGGCGGTGTTGTTGGAGCCATCGCGCGAATAGGCGCCGGAGGCGAATGGCATCGGCGCGGCCTTGCTGGCGGCCTTGAAATCCCCATAGCTCACCGGCCCTTCCAGCGGCAGCGACCAGGCGCGGCGGAACAGGCCGTGGCAGGCGGCGGGCACGTGGATATTGGCGAGCCCCAGCGCCCGCATCCGCGCGGTGACCTCGGCGGTGCCGACGAGATCGCACAATATATCGGTCGCCGTGTTGTCGCTGACGATGATCATCAGCATCATCAGGTCGCGGATGGTGGGGTTGAGCCCGACGCCGAGCGCCTGGATGACACCGGAGCCGATGACGCGATGGACCTCCTGGAACTCGATCCGGTCGCTGATCTTGAAGCGGCCCTCGCGCGCCTGAGCATAGACCTCGACCATGACGGGCACCTTGAAGGTGCTGGCGGTGGGGAACAACTCGTCGCCATTCACCGCGATGGCGCTGCCCTTCTGCACGTGCAGCGCGGCGAAACCCGAATCCAACCCGCTGCCACCCAGCAGCGCGGTGATCTCAGCCAATGCGTCGGCCATGAAGCCCTCCCCGAAAATGCTCGGCCGAGTTCACACCATCGGACGAGCCTTGCCCAGCCCCGCCTGCCTCACCATGATGGCGGACCCCTCAGCCCGAGCGAGACCATGACCCTCCCCAACGACCCACAAGCCGCCATCCACGCCCTCACCGCCGAGATCGAGGCCGGGCTGATCGAGATCCGCCGCGATATCCATGCCCATCCCGAACTCGCCTTCGAGGAGGTGCGCACCTCAGGGGTGGTGGCGCGCGAACTGGCCCGCCTCGGCATTCAGCACGAGACCGGCATCGCCAAAACCGGCGTGGTCGGGCTGATCCAGGGCGGCCGGCCCGGTCCGTGCCTCGCCATCCGCGCCGATATGGACGCGCTGCCGATCCACGAGCAGACCGGCCTGCCCTGGGCCTCCACCATCGACGGCAAGATGCACGCCTGCGGGCATGACATCCACACCACCACCTTGCTCGGCGTCGCCGCGGTGCTGAAAGAGATGGCGCCGCAGCTGGCGGGTTCGGTGAAGCTGGTGTTCCAGCCCGCCGAGGAGGCGATCGGCGGCATGCAGGTGATGCTGGATGAGGGGCTGCTCGCCAACCCCAAGGTCGATATGGCGATCGGCTTCCACAACC